>NZ_JBGLYS010000156.1:0-265 GCF_047304155.1 Rhizobium sp. Rhizsp42
GATGCAAAACGTCTACAAACTCACTACAATATCAAAAATGCAAATCGAACGTACACCAACCAAATAACACTTAAGAAAATATAACCCAATACGACGAAAAATTAAAAAAAAAATAATTTGATAACGATCGAAGTTGAGGATAGAGACAAAAGCCGTGTTGCACCTCTTGCCAACGCGTACGTAAGCGAATTGTTACGCCTGACAAAAGTATTGGCGGTGACAGAAGCGGCGCAAAGACGAATGTTCTACGAGCGTCAGCTAGAGG
>NZ_JBGLYS010000157.1:0-264 GCF_047304155.1 Rhizobium sp. Rhizsp42
CGCCGGCACCAATCATGCGCCACATGTGATAACCGCTGCCGCAGCCCACATCCAGCACGGTTCGACCGGCCAGCGAAGAGATATGCGGCAGCACGCGGTCCCACTTCCAGTCGGAGCGCCATTCGGTGTCGATGTCGCAGCTGTAGAGCGAAAACGGCCCTTTGCGCCACGGCATCAGGTTACGCAGCAGCTTTTCGATGCCGGCGCGCTGGCGATCGGTTAACGCGTCATGCTGCGCGCTGACGCTGTGCAGCAGATCGAGCT
>NZ_JBGLYS010000158.1:0-264 GCF_047304155.1 Rhizobium sp. Rhizsp42
GATTTACCACATTCGAACATATTGAAAAACGCCCGCTTATTGTGGTGAAAAAAGATGGTACGAGAGAGCAATTTTTACGTGAAAAAATATTAAATGGTTTAGTGCGTTCATGTGAAAAACGGCCTGTACGCTATGAACAATTAGAAGAAATTACGAACAGTGTCGAATGGGGATTAAGAGATGGGGGTCAAGCAGAGGTTTCTTCCAGAGAAATCGGAGAACTCGTCATGAATCTACTGATGGAAGTCGATCAAGTTTCTTATG
>NZ_JBGLYS010000159.1:0-263 GCF_047304155.1 Rhizobium sp. Rhizsp42
GGCCGGGAGCCATTCGATCTCCTGCCGCAGCACGTTGCCGTGCGCGATCTGCGGAAAGAGCCACGCGGTCTGTATCGCGCAGCCCAGTGCGACCAGTCCCGCGAGGGTCGACTCCCTGTTGCGCGCGTTGGATGGCATCAACGCGGCCAGCACGCTGGCAATGAAGGGGAGTGCGACGAGAAAGACCAGAGGCATTGGGATCGATTCTATCGATCGACCCTTTGGGAAGCCCTATCCATAACCGCAAGACATAAGGCGCATTT
>NZ_JBGLYS010000160.1:0-263 GCF_047304155.1 Rhizobium sp. Rhizsp42
GTGCTGGCTCTCCAAACGATGGTCGCTCGACGGTTCGATGTCTTCGACCCCGTTGTCGTCACCTCTGGACATGCCACTGTTGCGTCGACTCTGCGTGCTTGCTCTTCGCAGGTCGTTACCGGCTTCTCAAACTCGTCTTGGAGGTAGCTGAGAGAGTAGCCCGTGCCCAGCGTCACTGCCGAGTACATCTAGGTCACGTATTGCTTTCTGTGGGGCATCATGCGTGACCTGGAACAGGGCGACTCGATCTATCGCTCCCGGGT
>NZ_JBGLYS010000161.1:0-263 GCF_047304155.1 Rhizobium sp. Rhizsp42
GTCGATTGTCGTGCGCGACGCGGGTTACGAAATCGCGCAGGAGATCGTCGCATGCATGATGCCCGGCGAGAACAGAAAATTTGCGAGCGTTCTGTTTGGCGTGCAGGAGGCGCGAGCCAGCGAATTGATTCGCGCGGCCGCTCATCAACTCAGGAGCAATAGCGCGAATCGCATCTCGATCGCCAATGCAGCGCAGGCAGCCGCGATGAGCGAGCGGAATTTCCTGCGACGCTTCAAGAACGAAATCGGCGTGACGCCAACCG
>NZ_JBGLYS010000162.1:0-263 GCF_047304155.1 Rhizobium sp. Rhizsp42
TCCTGAAGCACCACCATCGCCACCGTCGCGGTCCAGATTCCCACGGGAACCCAGCCGTGATGATCGAAGAGGTGCCGGACGTGATGGAGACTGATCAGCCGCCATCCTGTCACAAGCAGCACCGCGGCAAGTGCGGTCAGCGGTACCATCGCGAGCAGCTGCGGCAGTAATGCCACGAGCCCAAGGATCCAAACGCCGTGCAGCACGGCCGAGGCCCGCGTCCGTGCGCCGGCCTGAATGTTGGCGGACGATCTGACGATGAC
>NZ_JBGLYS010000163.1:0-262 GCF_047304155.1 Rhizobium sp. Rhizsp42
GATCATGGGCCGATTCTTGTCGTTGACGACGACGCGGCCCTAGCGGAGATGCTTCAGCTTGTCCTCATCAAAGAAGGGTTCTCGACGGCATGGGTCGGGCACGGCAGTGTTGTCATGGACGTATTCCGCGAGCACCGGCCCGCCCTGGTCCTTCTCGACCTCATGCTGCCCGGGCGTGACGGTATCCGGATCTGTCAGGACATCCGACGTGAGTCAGGCGTCCCGATCATCATGCTCACTGCCCGCACTGACACCCCTAATG
>NZ_JBGLYS010000164.1:0-262 GCF_047304155.1 Rhizobium sp. Rhizsp42
ATATTAGTCCGGCGGGGGGGTTTGACAACGGGCCGCCGGCCCCGCCCCGGCGTGTGGGGCGTCGTTGGGTAGGTTTTGGTTTTAGGGGGGTTGAAAGCCGGGGCGGCGGGGGAACCCCGCCCGGGGGGGGCCCGGGGCGGGCCAACGGGGCCCAATAGCGGCCGGGGTGGGCAGCTGGAGGGGGGTTTTTTTGGCGCCAATTGGGGGGGGTGGAGGGCGGGGGTGTACGGCCCCGGGGTGTAGGGGGGGGGGGGGGTGGGGG
>NZ_JBGLYS010000165.1:0-261 GCF_047304155.1 Rhizobium sp. Rhizsp42
GCAGGGTCTCCTTCAGCAGCGTGCGCAGCATGCGCTGGCGCGCGGGCCGCGCGACCTGCTGTTCGACGATGCGCCGGCCGATGTCGGCCAGCCGTCCGTACTGCACGCCGGACGGACAGGTCGATTCGCAGTTGCGGCACGTGAGGCAATGGTCCAGGTGCGCCTGGGTCTTATCGGTGGCGGGCCGGCCTTCGAGCACCTGCTTGATCAGGTAGATGCGGCCGCGCGGGCCTTCCAGCTCGTCGCCGGACAGTTGATAGG
>NZ_JBGLYS010000016.1:0-124821 GCF_047304155.1 Rhizobium sp. Rhizsp42
CCGGTCAAAACACAACCAGAACCCAAGGAAACGCCGCCAACGCTGGTGTTTTATCCCTTGTGTTCTTTCATTGGAGCGAATCCATGATCTCTGCCAAACTGACGTCACTCACCGCTGTTCTTCTCGCACTTGGCACGACTGGCGCTTTCGCCTCGTCGCAAGATACCGTCGACCTCGTCTCCAGGCAGATGATGAAATGCCTGAAGATCCCGGCAGACGCGCCGGAGACCTACAGCGTGAATGCGGTGGTGGTCTTGAAGAATGGCTCGGCGGATGTGGTTTCCATCAACTTTCGACAAATGCCGTCACCGTGGGAACAAGCCGCAGCGCCTGCGATCACCGATGCGATCACACAGTGCGAGCCATATGGTTCGATCTCCGAGAGAATCGAGCTCTTCGTGACGCCTGAACTCGTCGATGCACATTAGAGCCTCGGGATCATCTTCAAACGCGGACACGATGGACGCGCGCACCGCTCGGTTGCTCCCTGCCCGACTATTCGTGTCTGTCGTTGTCCTGTGCGTGTTTTTTCTCGCCCTCTTGTTCTATCAATTCCTGCCGATTTTGAGCGTCGGCTTGGTGATATGGGGGCTGATCCTTTCTGCCAATTTGTTCGACAGAGGACACACGATCAGACGTTCAGCGTCCGCGACGGAGTTTGTGTGTCCGTCGGCAGTACATGCGGCTGCGGACGACTCAATCGACTGGATTTACGAACACCCGAACTTCATCGTCGTCAGGTTCAAAACTGCGATCAAGCAGCGATCCTATTTCGGACCGATGACTTTCGGCCGTAGGGAAATCACGATTCGGCGCGCCTACATCAAAAACGCATCGGAGATCTGGGCACTCATCCGCGAAATTCCGGGAGACCGCCGCCGGTTTTTGATGCGAGAGCTTCTCTACTGGGCATTCTGAGGCTTCCCAGCACGACGCCGACGCCCATCTGCAAGCGTCTTGCCCAAACGTCGTTCGCGGCGCTTTTCATCAAGCCGTTCACGAACGTCTTCAGGAAGCTCGTCGCGCAGCGTCTTCCAGTCAGTGCTCATGGTCTTTCTCCATCAACAAACCGCGCCCATCATCATGCCGAATGTTATCTAAAAATCTAGCTTGGCTCAACAGAGCCCCTACCCCGCCTTCGCGTCAATCATCGCCACCAGCGTCGTCAGCCTATCAGCCTCATAGGACGGCTTGTCCTGGCGCAGGCGCGAGATGCGGGGGAAGCGCATGGCGACGCCTGACTTGTGGCGGTTGGAGCGATTGATGCCTTCGAAGGCGACTTCCACCACGAAGCCGAAATCCTTGTCGGCGCGCACGGCGCGCACCGGGCCGAAGCGTTCGGTGGTGTTGTTGCGCACGAACTTGTCGAGGATCTCGAGCTCGGCGTCGGTAAAGCCGAAATAGGCCTTGCCGACGGGCACCAGCTGCTCGCCGTCAGGCGTTTCGGCCCAGACGCCGAAGGTGAAATCGGAATAATAGCTCGAGCGCTTGCCATGGCCGCGCTGCGCATACATCAGGACGGCATCGACATTATAGGGGTTACGCTTCCACTTGAACCACGGCCCCTTCAGCCGCCCGGCCTGGTAGACGCTGTCACGGCGCTTGATCATCACGCCTTCGATGACGGGATCGGGCGGGGTCGAGCGCAGGTCGTCGAGTTCTTCCCACGAGGAAAACGGAACCAGCGCGGAGAGGTCGAAGCGCTCGTGCGGGGCCGTGTCGACGATTTCGCTCAAGCGGGCGCGGCGTTCGAGATAGGTCCTGGCGCGCACATCCTCCTCGCCGTCGAACAACAGGTCGTAAGCCCTTATGAAGGCGGGGTAATCGTCCTGCATCTTCTGCGTCACGGTCTTGCGGTTGAGGCGCTGCTGCAGGTCGGAGAAGGTGCGTGTCGGGCTGTTGGAGCGGGCGGTGCCGCCGACCAGAAGCTCTCCGTCGATGACGCCGTCGAAACTGATCGAATCGACGATATCGGGGAATGCGGCGGAGATGTCGTCGCCGGAGCGGGAGTAGATCTTGCGGGTCTCGCCGGCGCGCGACAGCTGCACGCGGATGCCGTCCCATTTCCACTCGGCGGCGTAATCGGCCGGATCGAGCTGCGTGAGATCGCCCTCCTCCACCGGATTGGCCAGCATCACCGAATGAAAGATCGCCGGCGTCGCCAGCACCGGCTTGCCGCCCTTGCCCTCCAGCCAGGCAAACAGGCTTTCATATGGCGGCTGCAGGCCGTGCCACAGGGTTTCGATCTCGGTCACATCGGGTTCACCGAGATCGGCCAGCGCTTGCTTGGCGAGCCTTGCCGAGACGCCGATGCGCAGCGCGCCGGTGGCGAGCTTGATGAAGGCGAAGCGGCCGGAGGCGTCGAGCCGGTCGAGCAGGTCGCGGACATAGCCGCGCACCTCGGTGCGGCCGAGCGAGTTCATCTCAGCCACCACCTCGCCGAGCCTCGGCTGCGCCAGCGCCGAGCGCTCTATGTCGCGCTCATTGTCCCAGACGAGCGAAATGGTTTCGGCGAGATCGCCGACATAGTCGTAGGAGTAACGGAAAAGGACGTCGTCGATGCGCTCCAGCGCCAGTTCGCGCAGCATGGCGGGCTTGACGTTGCGCACATCGAGGGTGCCGGCGATGGCCGCGAGGCCGTAGCCGCGGTCGGGGTCGGGCGTATCGCGGAAGTAGTCGGTCAGCAGCTTCAGCTTGCCGTTGCGGGATGGCGTTAGGACCAGGCGGTCGAGGAGGTCGGCGAAGGCTTTCATGGGTGGCCTCCGCTTGTTTTCTCGGAGGCGTTGGTGGGTGGGATACCCCCCTCTGTCCTGCCGGACATCTCCCCCACAAGGGGGGAGATTGACTTGTTGCAATGGCCTCCCCAAACAATGAGCGTGGAGCGAGCGGCCGCCCCCAGCCAATCTCCCCACCTGTGGGGGAGATGCCCGGCAGGGCAGAGGGGGGTATCACGGGCGCCAAGCGTATCGACGGCGCGAAGGGCCATTATACTCATCACTCCGCCTCATCCTCATACCCCACCAGATGCAGCGGTTTGGCCTTGATGCCCTGCAATTCGCACCAGCGCACCAGCGCCTCCTCGCGCCCATGCGTCACCCAGACCTCGGCCGGATGAAGCTCGGAGATCGTGTCGGTCAGTTCCGGCCAGTCGCAATGGTCAGAGATGACAAGCGGCAGTTCGACGCCACCCTGCTTGGCGCGCTGGCGCACCATCATCCAGCCGGAAGCAAACGCCGGGAGCGGGTCGTTGAAGCGGCGGGCCCAGCGGTCGGCAAAGGCTGAGGACGGGCCGACGACGACGGCGCCCTTGAAGGCGGATTTGTCTCGTCCCTCGACGGTTGCCGGGCGCAGCTCGCCCAGGTCGATGCCTTGGCTGACGTAGTAGTCGCAGAGCCGTTCCATGGCGCCGTGGATATAGATGGGCTGGTCATAGCCGGTGTCGCGCAGGAGGCGGATGACGCGCTGCGCCTTGCCGAGCGCGTAGGCGCCGATCATGTGGGTGCGCTCGGGAAATTGGCGGAGCGACGCATAGAGCTTGGCCATTTCGCCCGCGGGGTCCGGGTGATGGAACACGGGCAGGCCGAAGGTCGCCTCGGTGATGAAGACGTCGCAGGCAACAGGTTCATAGGGCGCGCAGGTCGGGTCGGGGCGGCGCTTGTAATCGCCCGACACGACGATGCGGATCGCGTCCTTCTCGATGGCGATCTGGGCGGAGCCGAGCACATGGCCGGCGGGATGGAAGCTCACCTTGACGCCGTTGACGACGATTTCTTCGCCGAAGGCCGCGGCCTGTTCCGATCCGCAGAAGTCCTCGCCGTAGCGGATGCGCATGATGTCGAGCGTCTGGCGGGTGGCGAGCACATGGCCGTGGCCCGAGCGGGCGTGGTCGGAATGGCCATGGGTGATCAGCGCGCGCTCCACGGGCCTGACCGGATCGACATAAAATCGGCCCAGCGGGCAGTAGAGCCCCTCGGGCGCGGGATAAAGCAGCGCGTCAAATCTCATTGCCATAGAGATAGCGGCAAATGGCGGAAGAACCAGAGGGGATGGAGAGCTGTCCTCCCGCCATTTGCCACGCTGAGCGCACACCCTGACCACGGCGTGCGTTCAGCTAACCTGTGGGCCTGCCAGTCCGCTGGCTTGCCAGCCTGCCGGCGTGTCAGCCGACCTGCGGCATTTCCCGCAGCAGCTTGTCGAGCGTGACCGGGTAATCGCGTACCCTGACGCCGGTGGCATTGTGGACAGCATTGGCGAGCGCGGCCGCAACGCCGCAAAGTCCAAGCTCGCCGACACCCTTTGCCTTCATCGGCGAGGAGTATGGGTCCGTCTCATCCAGGAAGATCACGTCCTGGTGCGGAATATCGGCATGAACAGGAACCTCGTAGCCGGCGAGATCGTGATTGACGAAAAAGCCGCGGCGCTTGTCCACCGCCAGCTCCTCCATGAAGGCGCCGCCGACGCCCATGGTCATCGCGCCGATCACCTGGCTGCGCGCCGTGATCGGATTGAGGATACGGCCGGCGGCGCAGACGCTCAGCATGCGGCGAATACGGATTTCCGCCGTATAGGCATCGACGCCCACCTCGACGAAATGCGCGCCGAAGGTAGCCTGCTGCATCTGCTGGCCGAGATCGCCGAACTCGATCGTGTCTTCGGCGACGATGCCCTCCTGTCCCGCGGCCTCGGTCAACGGAATGCTCCTGTTGCCAGAGCGGATCGCGCCGTCCGCAAAGGTCGCGTCGGTCGAGTTGAAGCCGACCTTGCGGGCGATTGCCTCGCGCAGCGCAACACAGGCCGCGTAGACGCCGGCGGTCGCGCTGTTGGCGCCCCATTGGCCGCCCGATCCCGCCGAAACGGGAAAGCGGGAATCGCCAAGCTGAACCGCGACCTTGTCCATGCCGACACCCATCATCTCGGCGGCGGTCTGCGCGATGATCGTATAGCTTCCGGTGCCGATATCCGTCATGTCGGTCTCGACGGTGACCACACCTTCGGCATCCAGGCGCATGCGGGCGCCCGACTTCATCACCAGATTGCCACGGAACGCCGCCGCGACGCCCATTCCGCGCAACCAGCGGCCGTCGCGAAGGCGGCCAGGCTGGGCACTGCGCCCCGACCAGCCGAAGCGATCCGCGCCGGTGCGCAGACACTCGACCAGCTGCCGGTGCGAGAATTTCTTGTCGGGCTTTTCGGGATCGACCTGCGTATCGTTGAGAATGCGGAATTGCACCGGATCCATGTTCAGCTTTTCAGCCATCTCGTCCATGGCGATCTCAAGCGCCATGAGACCGGGCGCCTCCCCCGGCGCGCGCATCGCGTTGCCTTCCGGCAAATCGAGCGTGGCGAGCCGCATCGCCGTCATCCGGTGCTCGCCCGCGTAAAGCAGGCGCGTCTGCTGGACGGCGGATTCGAGCTTGCCATCAGGCAGGTTCCCGCTCCAGCTTTCATGCGCAATCGCCGTAATCCGTCCCTCGCGGGTGGCGCCGATGCGCAGGCGCTGGATGGTTGCCGGGCGGTGGGTGGTGTTGTTCATCAGGAACGGCCGGGGCAAGGCCACCTTGACGGGTCGCCCGGCGGCCTTGGCGCCCAGCACTGCAAGCAGTGCATCGGCGCGCAGGAACAGCTTGGAGCCGAAACCGCCACCGATGAAGGGCGACATGATATGCACCTTCTCGGGCTCGACGCCCAAGGTGGCGGCCAGTTCAGCGCGGTTCCAGGCCACCATCTGGTTGGAGGTCCAGACCATGACCTCGTCGCCATCCCAGGCCGCCATCGATGAATGCGGCTCCATCATCGCGTGCGACTGGTCGGGCGTCGTGTAGCGCTCATCCAGCTTGACCGCTGCCTGCTCGAAAGCCGATGCGAAGTCGCCGGCCGCGCTGTCGGCGTCATCCCCCTCGGAACCGGACGGCTTCGTGGCCGAGCTCTGGGCGGCCTGAAGATCGTAGGCGCCGGGGGCCTCGACATAATCGACCTTCACGAGACTCGCGGCCGCCCTCGCCTGCTCGAAGGTTTCGGCGACCACGACCGCGATCGCCTGATGATAGTGCGAGATCTGCGGGCCGCCGAACAGCTGGGCGATATTGAATTTGCCCTTGCCGAGCTCGCCTGCGCTCTGGGCCGTGACGACGGCAATGACGCCGGGTGCGCGCTGGGCGGCCTGCACGTCCATGGAGCTGATCCGCCCCTTGGCGATGGCAGCGCCGACCGGATAGCCATAGGCCGCGTTGAGATTGGCGCCGTGCCATTCGTAAGCGTAGGTGGCGGTGCCTGTGACCTTGCGCGGACCATCGATCCGGACGATCGGCTGACCGACAACCTTCAGCTGATCGATCGGGTTTGTCGTTGCGGGAGTGTCGAAGCGCATGGTTCAACCTTTCATTTCGTCGAGGATGCCCGCGAGCGTGCGCTCGACGAGGGTCACCTTGAATGCATTCTCGTGCGTGGTGCGTGCCCCCTCGAGCAGCTTCGCGGTGACGGCGACAGCACCGTTCGGCAGTTCGGCGTCCGCCGCCTCGACCCGCCATGGCTTGTGCGCAACGCCGCCAAGCGCCACGCGCCCGCTGCCGTCGTTCCGCACGATGGCGGCGACCGAAACCAGCGCGAAGGCATAGGATGCGCGATCACGAACCTTGCGATAGACATGCCGTCCGCCGATCGGCGGCGGCAAGATGACCGCGGTGATCATCTCGCCGCGCTCCAGCGCGGTTTCGATATGCGGCGTGCTGCCCGGCAGGCGATGGAACTCGCCGATCGGGATCGCGCGTGTCGAGCCGTCGGGTTTCACCGTCTCGACCACGGCGTCGAGCGCGCGCATGGCAACCGCCATGTCGCTCGGATGGGTGGCAATGCAGCCATCGCTGACACCCATGATGCCATGCAGCCGGGTAAAGCCGCCAATCGCCGAACAGCCGCTTCCCGGCTGGCGTTTGTTGCAGGGCTGGTTGGTGTCGTAGAAATACGGACAGCGTGTCCGCTGCAGGAGATTGCCCGCGGTCGTGGCCTTGTTGCGCAATTGTCCGGATGCTCCGGCCACCAGCGCCCGCGACAGCAGGCCGTAATCCCGGCGTATCCGCTGGTCCGAGGCGAGATCGGTGTTGCGCACCAGCGCTCCGATCCTAAGCCCCCCGGCTTCCGTCGGCTCGATCCTGTCCATACCAAGACCATTGACGTCGATAAGGTGGGTTGGCGTCTCGATCTCGAGCTTCATCAGGTCGAGAAGGTTGGTGCCGCCGGCGATGAATTTTGCGGTCTCGTTGCGGGCGGCGGTGGCGGCGGCGTTCGCCACCGAGGTCGCGCGTTCGTACGAAAATGTTCTCATGCCTGCCTCCCTGCGACTTCGTTGATGGCTGCAACGATGTTCGGATAGGCGCCGCATCGACAGATGTTACCGCTCATGCGTTCGCGGATTTCCGCATCGCTGACTTCGGTCGGCGCCGTCAGGTCATTGGTGACATGGCTTGGGATGCCGGCCTTGATTTCCTCGAGCACGGCGACGGAGGAACAGATTTGTCCGGGCGTACAGTAACCGCACTGGAAACCGTCATGCTTGACGAAGGCGGCCTGCATCGGATGCATGTCGGCCGTGGTGCCGAGCCCCTCGATCGTGGTGATCTGGTCGCCCTCGTGCATGACGGCGAGCGACAGACAGGAATTGATCCTGCGGCCATCCACCATGACGGTGCAGGCGCCGCACTGTCCGTGATCGCAGCCCTTCTTGGTACCGGTCAGGTGCAGATGTTCCCTCAGCGCATCCAGCAGGGTCGTGCGGTTGTCGAGATCCAGTTCGTGTCGCGTTCCATTCACCGTGAACGCGACCTGCGAATGATTCTCCGCGCCTGCCGGCGCAACGGATTGGGCGAATACCGGGCTTGCCGCATTCGCGGTCGCGACGGAAACGGCGGCGGTCCCCACCATCAGGTCCCGCCGAGATATTTCGATCATGCTTGGGACGGTCTTCAAGGCTTTCTCCTTTGCTCAGTCGCCACGGCGGCGGCCGACCTCGGACGAAGTTTGAGGCAAGGCCGACAGTCCGCTTCGTTGAGTGAGAAAGGTTAGGTCAGAGAGAGACGGTGATTACCGGCCACATGACGATAAGGCTTATACTCTGCGTTCACCAATGCAGAAAATTTGAAATAACAATATATTTCAATAGGTTGAATAATCGGAAACTGGCCAGGATCAAATTCACGGCCGGTTAAAGAGAAAGTGAACCGGTCGTTAGAAGCGTGGTGCTGTCCGATTTCAAAGTTTGTGTCATATATGCGAGAGATTGCTCGGCGCACGATGTCGGTAAAACGACGGGGCGTTGGAACTAAATGCTTCGCAATTCGTTAGTCCACGCTCGTATCTTGCACGATCGATCATAGCATCTGCCACGCCTGCGGATTTATGCTCTGGATTCATAACCCTTATGACTTCTAGCGGTCTATTCAAGCCGCGGATATTCGGGGAAGCTGAGCGACCGAAGCGTGACTGACATTGGTCAGCGCGACGGATCGCGAGACATTCTCACCAGTATCCGACCAAGCTAAGGCACAAAGATGAAAATCCAGATCAATGGTCAGGCCCACGATGTGACATCGGAGGGCGACACACCACTCCTGTGGGTAATTCGTGACGAGCTCGGAATGACGGGCACGAAGTATGGTTGCGGACTTGCGCAGTGCGGGGCCTGCTCCGTCATGGTCGATGGCGAAATCGTCCGATCCTGCGTCACGCCGCTCGAAAGCGTCGTCAGCCGATCGGTTACCACGATCGAAGCGATCGAGAACGATCCAGTGGGCCAGCGCGTCGTGGCCGCATGGATCGCGCACCAGGTGCCGCAATGCGGCTACTGCCAGTCCGGCCAGGTGATTGCGGCAACCGCGCTCTTGAAGCAGACCGCCACTCCATCAGACGACGAGATCGCCGCCGCCATGGTCAATCTCTGTCGTTGCGGAACGTATAACGCCATCAAGGCAGCGGTTCAGGATCTCTCCGGTCAGAAGGTGGAAACGCTATGACCGCCCCCGTTCGCGAAATCGACGGTCAGACGGAACTGACCACGGCCGTACCGGTCAACGTATCACGGCGCAACTTCCTGCTCGGCTCCATCGGCGCGACCGCCGGTGCCCTGGTGCTGGGTTTCGGGCTGCCGATCGACGGCGCACGCGCCCAGGAAGCGGCCAAGACGATGGCGCCGGGAACCCGCGTTCCGGCGTTTCTGGAAATCCGCCCGGACAATACGGCGCGGCTGATGAGCCCCTTCGTCGAGGGTGGCCAGGGCGTTTTCACCGCAATGGCCCAGATCGTCGGCGAGGAGCTCGACCTCGACCCGGCCTCCTTCGTGGTGGAAAACGCGCCGACCGGACCGGATTATCTGGTCGTCAACGGCACGATGCGCATCACCGGCGGCAGCATGTCGGTGCGCACCAGCTATGACACGATGCGCAAGCTCGGCGCCCTCTGTCGGGCGATGCTGGTGCAGGCGGCCGCAACGCGGCTGAACGCGCCCGTCAGCGAATTGACGACGGAGCCCGGCCATGTGGTGCACGCGGCCTCGGGACGCAAGCTCGCTTACGGCGAACTCGCGACGGAAGCGATGGCGCTTGATGTTCCGGCCACCGACAGCGTTACGCTCAGGGACCGGTCGCAGTTCCGCTGGATCGGCAAGCCCGTGCAGCGCCTCGACGTGCTCGACAAATCAACCGGCAGAGCGGTCTACGGCATCGACTGCAAGGTCGACGGCATGTTGCATGCGGCTGTCCAGCACGCGCCGCGGCTCGGCATGTCGGTCGGCGACATCCGCAATGAGGATGCCGTCAAGGCGATGCCGGGTATCCACTCGGTGCACCGTCTGCCCGGCGCCGTCGCGGTCGTCGCGGAACGCTGGTGGAACGCCAAGCGCGCCGCCGAAGCACTGCAGGTCGAATGGCAGGAGGCAGGCGCCAAGCCGGTGATCGACGGCATCCGCACGATGCCGGCGGATTTCTCGACCGCAGCCTTCAGCCAGCGTCTGGCCAATGAGCCGGGCGACGGCAAGGACGCGGAAAAGGTGGGAGATGCGACGGCAGTGCTTGCCGCTGCCAAGACCGTCGTCTCGGCCACCTATCACAGCCAGTATCTGCATCACGCACAGCTGGAGCCGCCTTCGACGCTGGCGCGGTTCAACGAGGACGGCACCCTGGATCTGTGGATGCCGAACCAGGCGCCCGAACAGTATCAGGCGAACATCGCCACCCTTACCGGTCTCGATGCATCGAAGATCAACGTGCACAGCCCGCTGCTCGGCGGCTTCTTCGGACGCCACTTCCTCTATCCCGCGGCCAACCCCTACCCGCAGGCAATCCAGCTTGCCAAGGAAACCGGCCGTCCGATCAAGCTGATCTGGAGCCGTGAAGAAGAGTTCCTGCGTGATCCGATGCGGCCGATGGCGGCCGTGCGGTTCCGTGGCGCGCTCGACGATAACGGCATGCCGGTGGCCATCGAGGCCGTCAGCATCTGCGAGGGACCGAGCGAGAACATCTACGGCCACAGCGACGACAAGATCGACGACACCGCCGTGGAAGGCCTGACAGGCAAGGCCTACGCCATCCCCAACCGGCGCATCGCTCAGCTATACGTCGAAAATCCGACCATGCTCGCCTACTGGCGTTCGGTCGGCAACTCGATGAACGACTTCCTCTATGAGTCGTTCCTCGACGAGCTGGCCGACAAGGGTGGCAAGGACCCCTACGAGCTGCGCCTTCAGCTGTTGAAGGACAATCCGCGACTGAGCACCCTTCTCAAGGCGGCGGGCGAGCTGTCGGGGGGCTGGAAGCGCGGACCGTTCACGGCGGCCGACGGCTCACGACGCGCCCGTGGCGTGGCCATGGCGTCGGCTTTCGGCAGCTTCACCGCAGCCATCGCCGAGGTGTCGATCTCGGCGGGCAAGGTTGTGGTGCACGACCTGTGGGAAGCGGTCGATCCGGGCAACATCGTCAATCCGGCGATTGTCGACGCCCAGATCAACTCGGCGGCGGCGCTGGGTGTTTCCCAGGTCCTGCTCGAGGAAGTGGTATATCAGGATGGGCAGCCGATTGCCCGCAACTACGACCTCTACCCGATCCTTTCGCCAGCCGAGATGCCTCGCGTTCACACGCGGGTCGTCGAAAGCGGCGAGAAGATGGGCGGCATCGGGGAACCGGGTCTTCCGGCTGTCCCGCCGGCGGTCGCAAATGCGGTCTCGACCCTGACGGGCCAGCGCATCCGCAGCATGCCTCTTTCTCAATACACGTTCGACAGCTAGCGCGCCGCGCCCCTCCGCCGTCAGCAACGTTGCCGGGATCTTTTATCCCGGCAACGTTCTGGTAACCGCCGCGGTCGAGCCACGCGCGCTTGCGCAAAGCCGTCAACATCAGCCTGTTTCAAGAGGATGGATTGTCCTTGAAAAAAGTCTTTCTGGTCGTTCTTCTAATCATTATTATCGTCGGAGGCGGCCTTTTCTGGTTCGTCACCTCCAAACCCTCATCACCATTCGAGAGCGCCGGCATCACCACCGGCGCCGCCAGCGAGCTCGTTGCCCGCGGCGAGATGGTCGCGCGGCAGGCCGATTGCGTTGCCTGCCACAGCCTTCCCGATGGCAAGCCGTTCACCGGCGGGCTCGAAATGGGCACGCCGCTCGGCTCCATCTTCGCCACCAATATCACGCCGGACAAGCAGACCGGGATCGGCAACTATACGCTCGCCGATTTCGACCGCGCCGTCCGCCACGGCGTGACCCCCGATCGCCGGCGGCTTTACCCCGCCATGCCCTATCCGTCCTACGTCAAGCTGAGCGACGATGACGTCCGCGCGCTCTACGCGTTCTTCATGGACGGCGTGCAGCCCGTCAATCAACCCAACCGCCAGACGGGCATCGAGTGGCCGATGAACATGCGCTGGCCGCTGGCGCTCTGGAATGCTGTTTTCGTCGACCAGGGCATCTATGCCGACAAGCCAGCGCAGGATGCGCTGTGGAACCGCGGCGCCTACCTGGTGCAGGCAGCCGGCCATTGTGGCGCGTGCCACACGCCACGCAGCGTCACGATGAACGAAAAAGCGCTCGACGACGGCAGTCCGCTGTTCCTGTCCGGCGCGCTGCTCGACGGATGGTATGCACCGAGCCTTCGGCAGGATCACAATACCGGCCTTGGACGCTGGAGCGAGGACGATATCTTCGCCTTCCTCAAGAACGGCCGCAACCAGCATGCCGTGGTCTTCGGCTCGATGGCCGAGGCCTATAACAACTCGACGCAGTTCATGAGCGATGACGATCTCCGGGCGATCAGCCACTACCTGAAGTCGCTTCCGGGCGATCCGGCCCGCGACGGCACTCCATGGGTCGTTCAGGCATCGGCGACCGCCGTCACGAATGTGAGCAGCACCGCGGATGCAGCGCCCGGCGCCAAGACCTATGCCACCAGATGCGGATTCTGCCATGGGCCTGACGGCGGCGGCAAAGCCCCCTGGATTCCGCCGCTTGCAGGATCGACGGCTTCGCTGATCGACCACCCGGATTCCCAGATCAACGCAACGCTCAACGGCTCCGCCCGCGTCGTGACCGCCGGTGTTCCCGACGCCTACCGCATGCCGCCCTTCCGCGAACAGCTCTCGGACCGCGAGATCGCCGATGTCCTCACCTATGTCCGCTCCTCGTGGGGCAACCATGGCAAGGCCGTCGCCCCGACCGAGGTCAAGGCCATGCGAGAGCATACCGACCCGGCAAGCAGCAGCCCGATCGTTCTGCAGATGCGCTAAGGCAGTCGTTTAAAGGTCACGGAAAACAGCGCCTCCCGTCCCGCTCAGCGCGGGGCGGGAGGCTATCACGTTGATCCGGCATATACCGGGCTCTAGAGCCTTTCCTGGTTAGCTTGCAGCATTCTGCCGGAGCAGGTTTTCGTCAGGGCAAAGGCGATTGGCGAAGGGCATACCCCTAGGTACGGTCGAGCCGATCGCCTTTGATCCTGGCGGAAAGATGCCCGGCCCTTCGGGTTGGCTGAAACGGGCCGCCTGATCGTCCGGCCGGCGCGTGTCGTAGCCAACGCATACGGCCAAGCCGGCCGGACGACCATCCGACTCCGTTTGAGCCAACAGAATGCTGCAATCTAACCAGGAAAGGCTCTAGTTGGCCGGCTGGACCGAGACGCTTTCCAGGTAGGATATGATGTTGTGCCTGTCCGCGGCATTGCCCACGGAGATCGGCATGAAGGAGCCCGGGACCATCTGGCGCGGGTTGGTGAGAAACCTGTCCAGGCTTTCCGCATTCCATTGAACGCCGAGTGCCTGCATTCCCTTCGAATACCGCGCGCCCTCGACACTGCCAGCATGGCGGCCGACGACACCATCGAGATGCGGCCCTACCCTCTTTTGAGCGGCATCCAGCGCGTGGCATGCCGAGCATCGCTGCCGGAACAACATCGCGCCGGCGGAGGCATCCTGTGCTCTTGCGCCGATATTGGGAACGGCAACGAGAACCAGACAGGACATCGCGAAAGCGAGGCGGTTTCCCGAAAATGTCATGGGTATCCTTTATTCAAACGGCTCTGGGCTGATTGTTGTTTGCGCGCGGAAAGGCCGGACTAGCGGCGGAGAGCGGCGATATCGGCGAGGATCGACAGGGAAAGCGATACCGCGTCCCGCGCCTTGGAAAAGATCCCGATCGGCGCCTTGATCCTTTCGATGGACGCTTTCGAGCATCCGAGCTCCTCGAGCTTCGCAACGCGCCGCGCATGCGTTCTGACGCCGCCGAGCGCCCCGATATAAAACGGCGCGCCGGCAAGGGCGGCGATCAACGGCCCGACTTCCCGCTCGATATCGTGATGCAGAAGGACGAGCGCGGAATCGGGATCGAAATCTTCCGGCTTTGGCGCGTTGGCCGGATCGAGCTGGCGCACCTCGTAACTCGCCGATTGCGCTATGCGCGACAATGTCTCGGTTTCGATCGACTGTCCCGACACGAAAATGAGCGGCGCCGGACGATACGCCATCGTGAAACCGGCGTGGGACCAGCCGGTCTCGGACGCCTGCGCATCGAGCACGAGGGAGGAGGATGCGGGGACGTAGCGCAGGGCAACGCGGCGCCGCGCCATCAGACCGCGGACGATCTCACTCAACGCCGTGCCGTCCTTCAGACAGTGTATCGTCAATGTCAGGCCGCCGCCGCAGGGCAGAACAATGTCGAAGTAAGGCGAGCCCGCGCCAAGCATCAGCTCCTTGTCCGTGCCAAGCTCCAGCGCCTCCAGCGCCTCTGCCGCAACCGCGGCCTCGACGCATCCGCCGGAGACAAATCCACAGAAGCCGCCATCGGCCCGCACCGCCATCTGCGCGCCAAGCGCGCGCGCCGCACCGCCTCGGATTTCGGTGAGAAAAATGAGGGCGGCCGGCATTCCGGATTTCAGGGCATCGAGCGCGAAGGACAGGATTTCGAGCGGGGCGTCCGAGCTTTTCTCGCGAAACGGCACAGCCAGCGCCGTGCTGTCGACACCCTGGTCAAATCTCGTGTTCATCGGCGCTCACCTCGCTGTGACCGATCATGGAAGCGACAGGCTCGAAACAGACCTACGACATCGCAACCGACAATGCCAATGTTCCGGAAATGCTCATCGTCGATTCCGCGATCGATTGAAGTCGGACACAAACGGTCGACCATCCATCTTGGAAAGTTAGTGGCGAAGAGGCAAGATCGGTAGATATTGAAAACAGATAAAGCTTATGAATTGAGATTATGAATGTGACGGAAGACCAAATCTAGAGCCTTTCAGGAAGCCGGGAACCTGATCGGCGGGCAGCGGCCTGGAGAAGCGATAGCCCTGCGCCTCCTCACACTTGGCGAAGCGCAGGAACTCCCGCTGCTCATCGGTTTCCACGCCCTCGGCGACCACTGTGAGCTTCAGGGTCTGGGCCAGCGAAATGACGGCGAGGCCGATGGCGACGGCGGTCTTGTCCGACGGCAGCGCCTCGATCAGCGAGCGGTCCATCTTGAGGCGGTCGAAGGGGAAGGTCTTCAGCGAAGCCAGGCTCGAATAGCCGCTGCCGAAATCATCGATCGAGAAGCGGATGCCCAGCGGGCGCAGCGCATTCATCGTCGCCAGCGCGCGGTCCGCATCCTGCATCAGCACGCTTTCGGTGAGCTCGAGCTCAAGCCAGCGCGGCGCGAGGCCGAAGCGCTCCACCGCTTCCTTTACCAGACGCGCGAAGTCCTTGTCGGTAAACTGCCGCGCCGAGACGTTGACGCCAATGCGCAACGGCGGCAGGCCCATGTCCTGCCACGCCCGCGCCTGGCGGCAGGCTTCGTTAAGCACCCAAAGGCCGAGCGGGACGATCAGACCGCTCTCCTCCGCCATCGGAATGAAATCCGCCGGCGGCACCATTCCGCGGGTCGGATGCTTCCACCGGACAAGCGCTTCGAGACCCGTGACCGCGAGTGTCGAGACATCGACCTGCGGCTGATAGTGGAGGATGAGCTGATCGGAGATAATCGCCTGCCGCAGTTCCTCCTGCTCGCTGACCGGTAAATTGAGATCGGCGTCGCGAGCGCCGTGGTAATGTTGCAGCGTGTCGCGCCCGAGCTGCTTGGAGCGGTACATGGCGCTGTCGGCGTTTGCCAGAAGCTCGTCGGCCGTGGCGCCGTCGCTCGGGAAAGAAGCGACGCCGATGCTGCAGGTCACACGCAGCTGCTTGTCCTGGTAGTTTATCGGCTTGCGCACCGCCTTGTGCAGCTCGCGCAGGCGCCGCGTGATGCCGGTGTCGTGGTTGGACTGGTGCACGAGGACGACAAGGAATTCGTCGCCGCCGAGGCGCACGACCATATCGGAGGCGCGAACGCCATTCGCCATGCGGGCCGCGACTTCCTTCAGCACTTCGTCGCCTGCCCCGTGGCCCAGCCTGTCGTTGATATCCTTGAAATCGTCAAGGTCGATATAGGCGACGGTCACCTTGCGGCCGCTGCGGCGCGCCTGATGCAGGGTCTTGGCCATGCGCTCCTTGAAGAAGGCGCGGTTGGGCAGGCCGGTCAGATCGTCGTGATGGGCCATGAACTGGATGCGCTCGTCGCCGCGGCGGCGCTCTATGGCGATGCCTGCGATATGGGTCGCCATGGCGACGAACTCCATCTCGCGCGGCGTCGGGCGGCGGACCTCGCTGGAATAGAGCGCGAAGGTGCCGAGCACATTGTTCTGCGCCGTCATGACCGGCATCGACCAGCAGGAGCGAAAGCCATATTGCTGCGCGACACCACGGTAATCAGCCCAGAGCGGATCCACCATCATGTCCTCGACCATGACGAACTTGCCACGCCAGGCCGCCGTTCCGCACGAGCCGGCGTTCGGACCAATGGTGACGCCATCGATCATGCGGCTGTAGATGCTTGGCAGGCTGGGCGACGCGCCGTGACAAAGCCGCCGTCCGTCGCGATCCAGAATGAGCACCGAGCCCATTATGCCCTCGATCTCGGCCTCGACCAGAAGGACGAGTGCCTCAAGGATCATCTCGAGCGGCTCGTTGCGGGCGATCATCTCCACCACCTGCGCCTGGCCGCGACGGAATTCTTCCTGCCGCTTGCGCTCGGTGATATCGCGCGAAACGCCGATCAGGCCGACGACTTCCCCCTTCTCGTTGCGCAACGGAAGCTTCGAGGTGAGCCGGCAGGTGACGAGTTCGCTCAGGGGCGAACGGACCATCTCCTCGACGTCGAGCCGATGCTCGCCCGTCGCCATGATCTCCTGCTCGATCTCGAAATAGCCGCGAGCAGTCTGGAAGTCGAAGAAATCGAAGTCACGCTTGCCGGTGAGATCCTCGGGATCGTCAACATCGAAGGCCCGCGCGACGGTTGCATTGGCGAAGACGAAGCGGCTGGCGCGGTCCTTGACATAGAAGAAGTCGGGAAGCTCGTGGATGATCGCCTTCAGCCCGAGATCCTCGATACCGGCGGCCATGCTGCGGCTGCTGGAGACAATGAGCGCTTGCGCGGCGGTGACGATCCTGCCCGTATCGATCTCGGTCGTATCGGCATCACCAAAGCTGGCACTCAAGTCATTCATGGTCAGCCCCCAGAGTGGCCGCACGGCGAGCCACACCATCAAACACAGTCGCACACATAGTAAATCCTGAAGTGTTTCCGAATTCTTGGCGCACACTCAAATAAAAAGGTGAATCATACACCAACGGAACTGCACGAATTCCATGATTAATAAATAATAATGCCCGCAACCTTGAGTGTGCCAAAACGATACTTCGATCGCGGCACGGTTCCTGCATGGCTGACATCATGAACAAATCGCCGCTCCTTTCGTCCCTCCCGCTGGCGTCCCGCCGCAACCTCTTGCGCCTTGCCGCCTGCTCCACCGTCGCCATGCTCGCGCCTCCCGCCTTCGCGGCGAGCCGGCAGCCGGATCTGCGCGGCTCGATCGACGCGGTGAAATACAAGGCCGCACCCGATCCCGGCGATCGCAAGAGCAGCAGCCTGCAGAAGATGATCGACGATGCCTCGGCGGAGAACGTTCCGGTGTTCCTGCCGCCAGGTGTCTACAAGGTGTCGAACCTGACCTTGCCCGACAACACGCGCATCACCGGCGTGCCGGGCGCATCGCGGATCGTCTATACCGGCGACGGGCGCCTGTTTACCGCCGAGAACGTCAAGCGCATCGAGCTCTCCAATATCGTGATCGACGGGCAGAACCGCTGGCTCGGCGACAATGCATCCGCGTTGGTGCAATTCTCAGGCGTCGACGACGTCGTGATCGATAATTGCGAGATTTCGGGAAGCCGCAAGCATGCGCTGCAGCTGGAGCGCTGCGGCGGGCGGGTCGAGCGCAGCCGGATCTCGGGGGCCGCGCAATCCGGGCTCTACGCGGTGGAATCCTCGGGCCTTTCGGTGACCAACAACGAGGTGTTCGATTGCGGCAGTGGCGGCATCCTGATCCATCGCTGGAAGAAGGCGGCCGATGACAGCATCGTCAGCGGCAACCGGATCTACAGGATCGGCGCGACCGATGGCGGCACCGGGCAGAACGGCAACGGCATCAACCTGTTTCGCGCCGACAATGTCATGGTGAGTAACAACCATATCTCCGACTGCGCCTTCACCGCGATCCGCGCCAACTCGGCCTCCGACGTGCAGATATCAGGCAACCAGTGCCGGCGATCGGGCGAGACGGCGATCTATGTCGAATTCGAGTTCGAGGGGGCCGTGGTCGCCAACAACATGATCGATGGCGCCGCCAACGGCATCTCGATCGCCAATTTCGACAAGGGCGGCAGGCTTGCCAGCGTCACCGGCAACGTCGTGCGCAATCTCAAGCTAGACGGCCCCTACAAGCCGGATGTGAGCTTCGGCATCGGCATTGCCGCCGAGGCCGATACGCTGGTTTCGAACAACATCATCGAGGGTGCGCCAAGATGGGGCATGCAGCTCGGCTGGGGTCCCTACATGCGCAACCTGGTGGTGACGGGCAACGTCATCCGCAAGGCGCCGGTCGGCTGCGCGGTCTCCGTCGTCGATGGAGCGGGCACCGCCGTCATCACCGACAACGTGTTTCAGGATATGGCCGAGGGCGCGGTGGTCGGGTTCGAATGGGACAAGAAGATGTCTGGAGAAATGGCGGATGGCGCCGGCAGCTACGCGCATCTGACGGTCGAGCGCAATCGCGTGTCTTAAAGCATGTCGCGCAAAAATGTGCAGCGGTTTTGCGGCGCCGACATGCGACGAGCCTTAAGTCACCATCAAAAGCTTTGATTGACCCATCAGTCTTGAAAGCTTCCGCTTGATCGCCCTAACCTCTAGGCTCGCCGCAGGTTTTAAGAGGGGCACATCATCATGCTGACAATCTACGGCGTTTATCGCTCGCGCGCCTCGCGCGTCTACTGGATGGCGGAAGAGCTCGGGCTGGAATTCACCTCCGTGCCGGTGCTGCAGGCTCGGCGCCTCGACAACCCGCTGGCGTCTGATGCGCCGGTCAATACGCTGTCACCTGATTTTGCCGCCATCAATCCGATGGCCATGATCCCGGCCATCAAGGACGGCGATCTCGTCATGCACGAGTCGCTGGCGATCACGCTCTATCTCGCCCGCAAGCACGGCGGCTCGCTCGCCGGCCAGAGCGTGGAGGAAGATGGCCTTCTGACCATGTGGACGATGTGGGCGGCGACCGAGGTCGAAATCCACACGATCAAGCTGGTGATGACCTACGACAACGAAAAGGAAGACACCGAGGAAGGCCGGGCGACCATCGCAGTGGCCAGCCGCTCGCTGAAGCGGCCGCTGGCGATGCTCGAAAAGCATCTTGGCACGGCCGACTATCTCGTCGGCAACCGCTTCACCGCCGCCGACCTCAACCTCGCCGAAGTGCTGCGCTATGCCCAGTCGGAGCAGGCGTTGTTTGATGCGCATCCCAAGGTCGATGCCTGGATCAAGCGCTGCCAGGCCCGCCCGGCCTATATCGCCATGCAGGCGGCACGGTCCAAAGAGGCGGTGTGATCAGATAAAGAGCTTCAAGGTCTCGGCCATCTCGGCGCGGATCCAGGCCTTGAAGTCCCTGACCTTCTTCGGTTCGCGCACCCCGTGCGCGGTCACGAAATAGTGGCCGAAGCCGGTTCTGGCGCGAATGCCGAAGGGCGCGACCAGCTGGCCCTGCTGCAGCGCATAGCCGGCCAGCGTCTGCCAGGCGAGCATCACCCCCTGCCCGGCGATGGCCGCATCGAGGCACAGCGAGGCGTCGTTGAAGACGTGGCGGGTTTCGAGCGCCGCCCCGTCAAGCCCCGCCGCGCGCATCCAGACGTCCCAGCCAAACATCGCGCGGCCGTCGATGATCGCGGGCAACGCCAGAAGGTCGGCGGGTTCGCGCAAGCGCTCGGCCATTGAAGGCGTGCAGACCGGGAACACCTCCTGCTCCAGCAACAGCTCCGCCTTCACATCCGGCCAGCGCCCGTCGCCGACGCGGATGCCGATATCGACATCGCAGAGCGCCGGATCGACCAGCTTCATGGTCGCATCCATGCGCAGGTTGATGTCGGGGTGGTGTTCGGCGAAACGATCGAGGCGATAGACCAGCCAGCGCGCGGCGAAGACCGGCGCCACCGAGATCGTCAGGATGCTGTCATCGCGGCGCTGCGCAAGCGCCACCGCCCGCGACAGATGCGCGAAGCCTTCATTGAGCGCCGCCAGCAGCGGAGCGCCCGCTTCGGTCGCCAGCATGCCCTTGGGCGTACGCTCGAAGATCATTCGATCAAGCTGTGCCTCGGCCTTGATCACCTGCTGGCTGACGGCGCCGATGGACACACCAAGCTCCTCGGCCGCCGCCTGCAGCGAGCCTAGCCGCCCTACCGCTTCAAGCGCGCGCAAGCCGTTCAGATGTACCGAGTTCAGATTTCTCATATAGATTTTCTATATCAGAATTCCGTTATTCTCAATTGAAACCTTCCCCGTTTCGAGAGGATATTGCCTCGCATCACGCATGCATCTTTCGATTGCCAAGCGAGCTCCCACCGCTGGCAGCGACCGAGAAAGCGAGGCATCCGATGCAATGGCTAAAGTTTTTCTTGAACGAAGAGATAGTTGAGCCGTCTTATGGGACGGACCCGACAGGCGATCCGCTCTCCCATCCCGATCTTGCGCGGATGTCGCTCATTGAGTTGGCGGACTTGCCGCTCGAACGTTGCGAGCAATCCAGCCCCAACCTGGAGCGGCCCGAACTGGCGCTCTGCGCATAGGCTTCGAAATCTGCTAGTCTCTCCCTGACGAGGACGGGGAAGATGTATGGCTGAGGATATCGACGCGATCTTCAAGCGGCTGCTGCGGCTTGTGGCCGAGGCGAAACTGCCGGGCGTCGAGGAAGGCACGTCCTACGGCAACCATGCGCTGAAGGTCGGCGGAAAGTCCTTCGTGGCCGTGAAGGACAACGAGACGATCGTGGTCTCGATTGCGCTCAACGAAAAGGAAGCGCTGCTTTCGCTGGCACCAGAGATCTATTTCCAGACGCCGCATTATGTCGGCTGGCAGTATCTGCCCGTGCGTATCGACGCTATCGGCGATGCGGAACTGACGGATCGGCTGATCGGCGCGTGGCGATTGCGCGCGCCGAAGAAGCTTTCGGCAAATTACCAGCGGTGACGCGGCTTACGCCTTCTCGCGGGCGAGCGCGCGCCGCACGGCCGGGCGCTCGAGCATGCGGGCGTAGTGGTCGGCGACCTTGGGGAAGCGTGCCGGGTCGACATCGTCGCTCGGCAGCCAACCGGTCATGACGAAGAGATAGGGATCGGCGACGGAGTAGCGCTCGCCCATCACCCAGGGCCCGGCAAACATGCCGTCCTCGATCAGCGCGAAGCTCTCCGCCATGGTCTGCGGCACCTTGGCCTTCATCGCTTCATGGGCGGCGGCGTCATCGGCCCAGCGGCTAGCGCGGCGGCCGTGGGCGTGGTTCACATGCACCGTCGAGCAGATGTAGCTGTTGAAGGCCTGCAGGCGGGCGAATTCGAAGGGGTCGTCGAGCGGCGCGAGGCCGGCCGCCGGCGCGATGGCGGCGATATAGGCGAGGATCGCCGGCGTTTCGGTGAGCACGCCCTTTTCGGTCGCAAGTGCCGGAACGCGGCCCTTGGGGTTGATCTTGAGATAGGCTTCGGAGCGTTGTTCGCCATTGGCGGTATCGACCCGCTTCGCCTCGAAGGGAAGGCCCGATTCCTCGAGCGCGATGAGGCTGGCGCGGGAACATGTGCCGGGCGCGTAATACAATGTCAGCATGACGACTCCTGTTTTTCAGGAGAGCATAGAGCGCGCGCGGGGGATTGCGAGCGAGAAAGAGAGACCGCATGCGCGGCCTCCCCGATTTGTCTGGCGTAGCTTCAAGCAGCCTTGGCGCAGCCCGGCACGTCTTCCAGACGGTACCAGACGGGAATGCCGCGCTCTCTCGCAATGCGGACATCGTTGTCGGCGCCCTTGGATTCCCCTTCCAGCCGCAGCACGCCTTCGCACAGTTGCAGCAGGCGGCCCGCGACCGGGTGGAATATCCGCTCGTAGAGATCATCGCCCACGCTCTTGCCGCCGGCGGCATGCCAGACCGGCAGGGCGACCCATTCGCCGATCATCGGCACGTGGCCGGCTTCGAACAAAGCGTGCGACGGCGCTTCCAGCCGCTGCAGGTTAGCCGCCATCTTCGCCGGATCGTCACCGGTTCCGGAACGATAGGGGCCTGCAATCAAGATCAACATGTCATTTCTCCTCAACTCCCGGCTTCATGCACGGGATTGCGTGAAAATGCATGATATTTCTTGATTGTCGAATCATTTCGTGCAAACTCAAGAAAATTCATTCAACTTCGTGAGCCTTATGCTGACCTCCCAACGCAAGACACTGATCCTCGACCTGCTGCGCCGCGACGGCCAGGTGATTGCCAAGCGGGTGGCCGAGGACCTCTCCGTGTCTGAAGACACGATCCGTCGCGACCTGCGCGAGATGGCGGCGGAGGGGCTTTTGAAGCGCGTGCATGGCGGCGCGATGCCGCTCTCGCCGGAGCTGCCCGATTTTACGACCCGCAAGGATGTGTCGCGGGACGCCAAGCAGCGGCTTGCGACAAAGGCGATCGGGCTGATCAGGCCGGGCCAGATGGTGTTTCTCGACGGCGGCACGACCACGGCGGAGATCGCCCGGCAGCTGCCGCGCGGGCTATCGGTCACCATCGTCACCCACAGCCCGACGATCGCCGCCGAGCTCGAGCACCATCCGAGCGCCGAGGTGATCCTGATCGGCGGCAAGCTCTACAAGCATTCGATGGTGGCAGTCGGTGCCGTCGCGATGGCTGCCATATCGCAGCTGCGGCCGGACCTGTTCTTCCTCGGGGTGACGGCGGCGCATCCGGTGAACGGGCTGTCGACGGGGGATTTCGAGGAGGCCGCGATCAAGCGGCATATCGCCGGCTGCGCGATCGAGACCTACGTGCTGCTGACGGCGGACAAGCTCGACCGGGCATCCGCCTGCCAGGTGCTGCCGGTCGCTTCGGTTTCGGGGTTGATCATGCCTGACGATATCGACGAGGCGCAGCTTGCGCCCTATCGCAGCCTCAACGGCGCGATCCTTTCAGCATGAAGGGCGTCATCAGGCGGGCACGGAAGTCCTCGATACGGGGGCCGAACAGGCTTGCCGCGAGTGCGACCGAGAAGACGGCAAGGGCCAGATAGGCCAGCCGATCATCCAATGCGCCAAGTGTCAGCGCTGTCTCCAGCTTCGGCTGCCAGGTGGCCAGCAGGACTGAGAGCGCGGGCATGTCGAGCAGCCGGCCGGGCATCCAGGCAAAGGTGGGTGTCTGCGCGAGCGCTATCATGGCGCCATACAGGGCCGAGAGCCGGATCGCGACGCGCAGCCAGCGCCAGGGACCGAGCGGCTTACCCCCTCCATCCTCGAACGACCAGCCGATATAGGTGCAGAACACCACGAGGAAGGGGAAAGCCACCGGCAGGTTCTCCATCACCATTTCCGCGTTCATCTGGCCGGTCCAGACATTGGCGAGCAGAAGCGGAAACGGCGCCGAAGCGCCGAAGAGGACGAGCACGAAGAGGCACCAGAGCCAGCTCATGCCGACGTGATGGATGCGGGCGCAGGTGATGACGAGGATGATGCCGCCGGCGATGTAATAGCCGATGGGCTTGATCGTGCCGGTCATCAGCAGGATCAGCGGCCCGCAGGAGCCGGCCACCCGCGCGCAACTCGATGTCGCGACCGTTGCCCAGGTGACGTAATCGAAGCTCATGGCAAAGAACAGGAAGACCGCCAGAGCGATCAGCATCCACCAGAGATAGCGGCCTGCAAACATATCCTGCCCTCATGGCAATCGATGTACTGCGCCAAGAGTAGCTTAACCGGATGAAAGCGCACGCGCCGTCATCCGGTTCAGTTTCGCATATATTAGAATTGGCTATCTTTTATGTTTGGAATGTATCGTTCCGGTACGCTTTAATCAGAGAGTACCGCCGCCGCGCGAATGTCGCCGACGTGAATACCATTCCAGTTGTGCATGCTTGAAGTCGCGAGGTCGGTGAGACCGACGCCGATGGCGCTATCCTTGTCGAAGAAGCGGGCAAGAGCCGCGGCAACCATGCTTTCGGCGGCGCGCGCATGGCCGTCGTCGCATTTGACGGCGATCGAGATGCCCTGGTCGGGAATGGCGGCGCAGAATACGCCCTCGGCACCGGTCTTCGCGAAGATACGGCCGGGCGCCAACTGCATCAGCTTCGTGCAGAAGCGGCCGGTGCCGGCGACATAGAAGGGCTCGGCCATGCATGCGTCAAACAGCCGGCGCGAGGCTTTGGCGCGCAATGGTTCGAGGCCGTTGCCGGTCGCCATCCTGGCGAAGCCATGAGCCAGCCCCTTCAGCGGCACGGCGTAAGTCGGGATCGAGCAGCCGTCGGTGCCGCAATTGTCGTGGCCGAGCACGGCGCCGGTCAGGCTTTCCATGGTGGCGCGGATTTCGCGCTGGAGGGGATGATCGTAGCCGATATAGCCCTTGGGATCGACGCCCTGATGCACGCAGGTGCAGACGAAGCCGGAATGCTTGCCGGAGCAATTGTTGTGCAGCGCCGTCGGCTTCTCCATCGTGCGGGCCTGGTGGATCAGCACCTTCTGGCTCGATGACCAGTGGCCGCCGCATTCGAGCGTTTCGACATCGCGGCCGGCGCGCGCCAGCATCGAGGCGGCGACCGCAACATGCTCGTCCTCGCCATTGTGCGAGGAACAGGCGAGCGCCAGCTCCTTGTCGCCGAAACCGTAGGCATCGGCGGCGCCGCTTTCGACCAGCGGCAGCGCCTGCATGGCCTTGCAGGCCGATCGCGGAAAGGTGGGCGCCTCGACATCGCCCAGCGAGAAGACGACCTTGCCGTCGCCATCGACCGCGATGACGGCGCCGCGATGCCGGCTTTCGACGCGCGCGCCGCGGGTGACTTCAACGGTGACGGGATTGGTCATGAGCTTATCCTAATATTCTGAACAGGCTGTCACGCATAAATGATGGGCGCGATAAAGCAATCGGGTTCATGTTGAAAAAGAGCGGCGCAATTGCGCCATCTTGCTCGTCACATCCTTGGCCGCAACCGCACGTCAGCAAAGGTCCCCGGCGTTTCATGCGTCATCTCAAACGGCTCCTTCTTCTCATCCTTGTCGTCTATCTGCTGCCGGCCCTGGCGTCGGCCGGGTGGTGGTCCCTGCAGAACCACCCCAGCTCATGGCGGGAGGCCGAATGGGGCACGTCGGGCGTGCTGCCTAGGGCTGACGCCAGCGGGGACGCCAAGATCTACATCATGTCGGCCAGCACCGGCGGGCTGAAGGGCGCCGTCGCCAGCCACTCGTGGATCGTCACCAAGGCCAAGGGCGACGCGACCTACAATCGCTACGACAAGGTCGGCTGGGGCTCGCCGATCCGCCGCAACAATTACGTCGCGGACGCCTACTGGTATTCCAACACACCTCATATCGTGAAGGAAGTCTCGGGCGACGAGGCCCAGAGGCTCATCCCGGCCGTCGAGGCCGCGATCCAGTCCTATCCCTATGCCGGCGTCGGCGACTACCGGATCTATCCGGGGCCGAATTCCAACAGCTTCGTCGCGCATGTGCTGCGCACCGTGCCCGATCTCGACGCGGTGCTGCCGCCCGATGCGGTCGGGCGCGACTACCTCAGCGACGGGCGGATGTTTGCGATCGATGCCGATGGACGCGACATGCATGCGACGCTCTACGGCCTGATCGGCATCGCCGCCGGCCAGCGCAGCGGCTTCGAAGTGCATTTCATGGGTCTGGTCGCCGGCATCGATTTTGCCAATCCCGGCGTGAAGATCCCGGCGATCGGGCGGATCGGGCTCTAGGGTCAAAACATCGATCACATAATTGAATGGACGCCATCACGGACACGAGGTTGCAATCAGGTGGTGCGGGTCTAGACTTTTGGCAACTGGAGTCGCCGCATGTCATCCGCCTTCTCGTCCATTCTCCGCGATCAACGAATACGCATTCCGTCGCTGACGCTTGTGACGCTTGCCTTCACCTATGCCTCGACGATGCCGTATCAATCCATCATCGGAATTACCGAACTGGGCATGTCGGATCACGCCTATTCGATACTGATCTTCGCCGCCGCCCTTATCAATGTCGTGACCAGCCTGACGCTCGGCATCTGGTCCGACAAGCTTGGCGACCGGAGGCTGCTGGTGCTGGCACTGTCGGTAAGCGGCATGATCGGCTTCGGGATGATCTACGCGTTCCGCAACGCAGCCGCCTTCATGATCGGCGTGCTGCTGTTCATCCCGATCAGCAACGCGACCTATTCGGTCCTTTTAGCGAGCATCCGCGCGGCAACAAACACCATGGATCGCGGCAAGGCGGCTGCGATCACTTCGACGGTACGGGCGCTGTTTTCCGGGTCATGGGCGCTGGCGCCGGGTTTGATCGGCCTCTATCTCGTCAGCGCGCACTCGATGACGCCGGCCTACGGCATTGCCGGGCTGGCGAGCCTCGTCTGCTTCTGCCTCTATCTCTTTCTGGCGAAGGGCGAGCCAAGGCGAGATGCGTTGTCCTCGCAACAGGTTGGCTTCTTCAGTTCGCTCGCGCTTGTCTTCTCGCCTCGCGTGCTGATGCGGGTCGGCATCTTGTCGATGATGCTGGGCCTGCAGCGTTTGAGCAGCGTGGTGTCGCCGCTGATCATCACTCATGATGCCGGCGGCAGCGTGGCGGATGTGGGCATCACGGCCGGCATGGTCGCGTTCCTGGAAATGCCGTTCATGCTGATGTGGGGCGCATTGCAGCGACGTTTTCGCAGCGTCCATATCCTGGCTACCGGGACGCTGATCTACTGCGCCTATCTGGTGATGCTCAGCCGCGTTACCGCGCCGTGGCAGATCTATGCGCTCGTCGTCGTCAACGCCTGCGGTTGCGCGGCGATCCTCAGCGTGCCCATCACCTACCTACAGGACCTGATTGCCGACCGGCCAGGGCTCGGCACATCCCTCATCTCGGTCAATACCTTTGCGGCGAACGGCGTCAGCGCGGGAATTTTCGCCCTGGGAACAAGCTTCACAAGCTATTCCGGAACCGCCTTGCTGGCGGCCGGTGTCGGCGTTGCGGCGATATTGCTGCTGCTATTCGTGGAGGCTGAAAAGCCACAGCTACAGCAATCCGCTACCCCGCGCTAATCCTGTAAGCACAACGCCGCGCGCCGTGGAGGATGTGTTCCTCGCGCTCGACGTCCGCGCCGAGGATGCTGCGGAAGGTTTCGAGTTCGGAGCGGCAGAAGCCGGCGCAGGCGGTGGCGGCGGCGCAGATGGGGCAGTGGTTTTCGATCAGGAGCAGCGAGCCGTCCTCCTCCTGCCAGCTATCGGCCATGTAGCCTTCGTCGGTGCGGATGCCGGCCAGCTGGCGGACGCGGGTGGGGAGATCCTTGGCGGTGATCTCGCTGCGGTAGCGCGCCAGCGTCTCAGCCTCGCGGGCGGCGATGACGGTGTCGAGCGCCTGGGGGCCGAGGCTCTGGACCATGGTTGCGAGAAGCGTCGCGGTTAGTTCGGCGTGGCGGTCCGGGAAGCGGGCGTTGCCCGATGGGGTCAGGTGCCAGAGCTGGCGGGGACGGCCCCTGCCCGGCGTGGGCTCGGAGACGGGCTCGACCAACCCTTCGTCCGCCATCTTCGCCAGTTGCTGGCGCGCGGCCTCGCCGGAAATGGACAGCGCTTCGCCGATGGCCGATAGGAGTTGCGGCCCTTCGGTCTTGAGCAGCATCAGGATTCGGTTGGCTGATGATTGGCGCATAGGCTGATATTTTTCCAAGCTTGTTCTTGCTTTAATAACGCGGCCGTGTAATTTTTCCTAGCTATAACTTGCAAAAAACTTCCCAAGAGCTTTCCAGGAAACATTCAAGGCATTCCGCATGAGCAGCATCGACGACGTCGCGACGGAGCGCTCCTCCGTCTTCCATCTCTTTTCCAGACCGGTCCTAGCAGCCACGCTGATGCTCGGCGGCGGCGTGACGCTCTATGCGGTCGAGGCCTATATCATGGCGACCATCGCGCCATCGATCGTGCGCGATATCGGCGGGCTGGAACTGCTCTCGTGGGTCACCACGCTGTTCGTCGCGGCTGCGGTGCTGGGGTCCATCTTCGTCGCGATGCGGCCGCGCGGCATCGGCCTGCGCACGGTTTATGTCGCCGGCGCACTGATGTTTGCGGCCGGCAGCCTGATTTGCGCGCTGGCGCCCTCGATGCAGGTCATTCTGGCCGGACGCGCGGTGCAGGGATTTGGAGCCGGCGCGCTGGGCGGGCTTGCCTATGCATTCATCCGCTTTGCCTATCCCGAGCACCTGTGGCGCAAGGCCTCGACGCTCTATGCGGCGATCTGGGGCGTGGCGACGCTGCTCGGCCCAAGCCTCGGCGGGCTGTTTTCCAATGGCGACACATGGCGTCACGCCTTCATGCTGCTTGTCCCCGTGAGCGTGCTCATGGCTATCCTTGCGCCCGTGCTGCTGCCGTCGGCGCATGACGACCGGGCTCCCGGGCGTACGCCGATCACGCAGATCGCGCTGCTTTTGGCCGCCGTGCTTCTGGTCAGCATCGCCGGCACGATCGAGACGACGCAATCGAAAGCGCTGCTGGTCGCGGCATCGCTCATCGCCGTGGTCGCCATGCTCGGCATAGAGCGGCGAAGCGAGAACCGCCTGCTGCCGACAGGCGCCGTCGCCCTCAGCATGCCGATTTCACGCGTCTACCTGATGATGTTCCTGCTGATCCTGGTGCTGACCAGCGACATCTACATCCCCTATTTCCTGCAATCCCTGCACAATGTCAGCCCGCTGGAATCGGGATACCTCACGGCGCTCGTCGCGCTCGGCTGGACGGTGGCAGCGTTCCTCAGCGCCTCGTTCTCCGGTCGCCGCGCCGGGCGCGCGATCGTTGTCGGCTGCGTGATCGAGACGGTTGCGGTCGCGGCGCTGGCGATCTTCCTGGCACGCGACAACCAGGCAGGCAGCATCGCGCTGCTCGCGCCGGCCGTCGTCTTCATGTTCCTCATGGGGTTCGGGGTCGGGCTCGGCTGGGCGCATCTGGTGACCAAGGTGCTGCGCCTCGTGGCGACATCGGAGCAGGACAAGGCCTCGGCGGCGATCACCACCGTGCAATCGCTCGGAAGCGCATTCGGCGCAGCCTTCGCGGGCGTCATCGTCAACAGCACCGGCCTGCTTGCGCCAGGCGGCGTTGCCGGCGGCATATCCGCGGCGCATTGGCTGTTCGTGCTGATGGCGCTGCCGGGGATCGTGACGATCCTGATCTCGCTGTCGATCCAGAAGTCCGGCAACGAGACGCAAGCGACGGCAGCGGCGTGATCGTCAGACGCGCAGCATGATCTTGCCGATATGGCTGCTCGATTCCATCAGCTTGTGGGCTTCGACCACATCCTCGAAGGCGAAGGTCTTGTGGATCACGGGGGCAAGCTTGCCCTCGTCGAGCAGCGGCCAGACCTGCGACAGGAGATCGTCGCGGATGGCGCGCTTTTCTTCCGGCGTGCGCGGGCGCAGGGTGGAGCCCGTCACCGTCAGCCGCTTGACCATGATCGGCGCGAGGTTGGCCGTTTCGGCAACCGCGCCGCCGAGGAAGGCGATGATCGAGAGGCAGCCGTCCTTCGCCAGCGAGGCGAGGTTCTTCTCGAAATAGGCGGCGCCGATCATATCGAGGATCATGTCGACGCCCTGGCCGGTCTCGGCCTTGATCACCTCTGCGAAATCCTCGGTCTTGTAATTGATGGCGCGCTTCGCGCCGAGCTTGACGCAGGCGTCGCATTTTTCCTGCGAACCTGCCGTGGCGTAGACCTCGGCGCCGAAGGCGCGGGCAAGCTGGATCGCGGTGGTGCCGATGCCGCTCGTGCCGCCGTGGATGAGCACCTTCTCACCTTCGGTCAGGCCCGCCATCTGGAACATGTTGGCCCAGACCGTGAAGTAGTTTTCAGGAAGTGCTGCCGCCTGGACCGCATCGTAACCTCTTGGGAACGGCAAGGCTTGCCCTGAGGGGATGAGGCAATACTCGGCATAGGCGCCGCCATTGGTGAGGCCGCAGACCTTGTCGCCCACAGAATAACCACCGACGCCGGGGCCGATCGCGACCACTTCACCTGCGATTTCAAGGCCGAGGATCGGGCTTGCGTCCTTCGGCGGCGGATAGGTGCCCTGGCGCTGCGCGACATCGGGACGGTTGACGCCGATCGCCTGGGTGCGCACGAGGATCTGCCCCTCGCCCGCCACGGGCAGCGGCCCGCTCGATATGATCATCACGTCAGGGGCGCCGAAGCGGGGCAAATCGACAAAACGCATAAGCGCAGGCAAAGACATCACCGGTCTCCTCATTCGGATAGCAGTGAGATAGTTCAGCAACGCCGCGTTGAGAAGGGCGGAAACGCCGGAGCGTCAATTCGCCTCGCCCAGCCGATGGAAGACCAGGCCTTCCGCGCTTTCCTTCGCCAATGCCTTGATATGGGCAATGGCGGCGGAGACGCGGCTGATGTCGTCGATGACGAGACCCTTGGGGAGTTCCAGAACGCCGATCGAGCAGCGCATCAGCGGGAATAAGGCTTCGACGCCGGCGCGGTCGTGGCCGCGGATGCGGCCGGCGGCACGGTCGATCTCGGAGTAGAGATCCTGGGCATCGTCGTGGAAGTCGCCGATCAGACGATCGAGAATTTCCGTCAGCTCCTCCTTGGTCCAGCCCTGCACGCCGATGAAGAAATCGTCGCCGCCGACATGGCCGAGGAAATGGCGCTCGGCGAAGAAGTAGCGCCGCATCAGGGCTGCAAAGAGCGAGATCGCGTGGTCGCCGAGGTGGAAGCCATAAGCATCGTTGAAGGGCTTGAAGTTGTCGAAATCGCAATAGCAGAAGTGGCGGGTTTCGTCGCTGTCGCGGCTCGCCTCGCGCATGAAATCGCGGATGGCGTGGTTGCCGGGAATGCCGGTCAGCGGGTTCTGGTCCTGCGCGGTCTTCAGCTTCTTCTCGTTCATCACCTTGATAAGCGAGGCGGCCGAGACGACGCCGGCATAGCGCATGTTTTCCGTCAACAGCAGACAGTTGGCGCCTTCCATGTTGGCGAAGATGGTCATCAGCTGCTCGGCATCGGAATCGAGGCCGACGATCGGCGCCATTTCGACGAAATGCGAGATGGTGCGCTCATACATCTTGTTCTTCAGCAGATCGCGGCCGAAGGGGTGGTAGATATATTCCTTCAGATGGCGCTCGTGCAGGATACCGCGCGGCTCGCCATTGGCGTTCAGAACCGGGAAGAAGGCATTCTGCGGATGGCGGCGGAAGACCTCGAAGACGCTGTCGATCGTATCGTTTTCATAGACCGTCGGCAGCACTTCGATCTGCTTGCGGATGAGGATTTCGTCGAGCGACTGATTGTTGCGCTTGCTTTTGCCGAGTTCCTGCAGATGCGGGAATGACGGGACCAGCTCTGAGACATGGGTGGTCGGGCGCGAGATGAACCAGCCCTGCACGAGATCCACACCATATTCGCGGCATGTGATGAACTCGGCTTCGGTCTCGATGCCCTCGGCAATGACGCGGGTGCCGAGCACATGGGCGATGTGGACAATGTTCTTCAACAGGTGGCGCTTGCGCGGGCTGCCATCGATATCGGCGATGAAGTAGCGGTCGATCTTCAGGTAATCCACCGGATGATCGCAGAGCAGCTTCATCTCGCCGTGACCGACGCCGAAATCGTCGATCGCCAGCTTGAAGCCGCGCTTGCGCAGCAGCGACACCAATGCGGCGAATTCGGGAACCGAGGTGTTGTCGAAGCGCTCGGAGAATTCGAAGCAGATCGAGGATGGCGGGATATTGGCAAGCTTCAGATGCTGCAGCAGGTTTTCCACCAGCTGCTCGCCATGCGGAATGAGGCGGACATCGAGATTGAGGAACAGCGTCGCGGTGGAGAAATTCGGCAGCGACGCGAACTTGGCGAGCGCACGGCTGGCCACCATCTGCTCGAGCTGCAGCAGCTGATCGCCGCGCTGGGCCTCGTCCAGAATTTCCAGCGGCGAATTGAAGCCCAGGCGCTCCTGGCCGCGCATCAGCGATTCATAGCCGAAGGCAACACCGGTGCTGGCTTCGACGATCGGCTGGAAGGCGTTTTCGATAACGAGTTTTGCGAGAGTAATGATTTGATCGCTGGTGTAGCGACGAATAAGGGCGGGCTCTACGGTGGCAGCCAACGACATGCCATTCTCCACTATACGGCATTTATAATTATAATTTTTCGCGCGGAGACTACGGGCGAAGCGTCAACGAACACTTTCCCCAATGTGAAGGTTTTGTGAAAACTGGCGTTTTATCAATTGCATGCCGCAACCGCCGCACTGGGCGGCGGTCATACATAAGCCGCGTTCACGCGGTGCGGCGATGCTCGTGGTCGGCGAACATGTCGGCGACGCATCTGGCATCGGCGGGGGCGCAATCGCGCGCTTTCGGCAGGCCATCGACCTTGCGGGCGGCGTCCCAGAGCCGGAGCGCTTCGCGCACCACCTCGCTGCTGGAAACATAAGTGCCATCGTCTATCGCCGCGCGGATATCGGCCGCCTGCAGCGGAGAGATGGAAACGGTTACCATCGGCATGACATCACTCCCATTGCCTCGTGGTCTCCCATCGCCTCGTCGGGCAGACACCTGCCCGGTCGAGAAACGGATACACACTCGCTTCGGCCGCCCTTCCGGTCGCGGGTGCTGGGCTTTGAGCAGCGTCGCTTTCACACGTTTGCGACCTCTGCCATGAGGTTAATTTTAGTCTTCACTCACATTCTTGTCAAAAAAGAAACAGTGCGTGATGAACAGGCTGTGAATAGCGGGCACAATCAGCGGCGGATGGCGAGGCCGAAAGCGAGCATCGACCAGCCCTGCAGCAGCAGGTCGCAGGCGAGGAAGAGGCCGAGGATCCACAGGCTGTTGACCGGCCAGCCAAGCACGATGACGAAGCCCGCGAGCGCCGTGATCAGGCCGCTCAAGAGCACCCAGCCCCAACCTCTCGACGGGCGCATGCGCCAGCCGACGAAGACGCGGAAGATGCCCGCCACCAGCAAGGCCATGGCCAGAAACAGCGTGAGCGCCGCCGATGCCAGAATGGGATTCATGAAGGCGAAGACGCCGGCCAGCACATAGAGCACGCCGCTCAGCGCCCAAAACAACAGCTGCTCCCACTCGCGCACCTGAAAGGCATGGGCGAGATAGACGATGCCGCCGACCAGCATGAGCAGGCCGACATAGTAGACGGACACGACGGTGGCCAAAAAGACGTTGGCGGCGGCGATGGCGCCGAAGACGATCAGCAGCGCGCCGAGGACCACAAACCAGACCCATTTCGACCGCAGCGCGGAGGACGAAGGCATTTCGTTGGACATGTCTGTCATCATGCACCTCCCGGTTGTTCATTGAGTATGGCGCAGAAACGGCGGATGGAAAGAGATATCTTACGGAAAAGGCGATCAGATTTTTATTGATTGATCAGTCAATCAAAATTATGTTGGCTCTATTGCAGGAGAAAGACCGTGCCGAAAGTCGGAATGGAACCGATGCGCCGCAAGGCGCTCGTCGATGCAGCGCTGCGCGTGATTGGGGATCACGGCTCGCTCAGCGTCACCATGTCCGAAATCGCCAAGCAGGCCGGCGTTTCACCGGCGCTCGCGCACCACTATTTCGGCAGCAAGGAGCAGCTGCTGATCGAAACGATCCGCTCGCTTCTAAAGCAGCTACGCGACGACGCGGTGACGGCATTGAAGGCGGCCCCCACGCCGCGCGCGCGGCTTTCGGCGGTGATCCGCGTCAGCTTCCACGCCGACCAGTTCGCGCCGCAGACGATCGCGGCCTGGCTTGCCTTCTATGCCGAGGCGCAGCGCTCGGAAGAAACGCGCCGCTTTCTCGTCATCTATGCCAGGCGCCTGCGCTCCAACCTCGTCGCCAATCTGAAACCGCTCTGCCCGGCCGATGTCGCGGAACATATCGCAGAAGGCGTGGCCGCGATGATCGACGGGCTCTACATCCGCCAGAGTCTCGGCTCGACGCGTGTTGGCGCCGAGGCCTCGATCGCGCTGACGGAGGATTATGTGACGATACAGCTAAGAGGGACGGCGCGATGACCGCATCGATGCCCTCCCCCACTCTGCCGCAGCCAACCGCTAAAAGGATAGACCCATGAGAGCCCAGCCCACAGCATCGCACTTCATCGATGGCGAGTATGTCGAGGACGATGCAGGCACCGTGATCGAGAGCCTTTATCCGGCGACCGGCGAGATCATCGCACGGCTCTATGCTGCCACGCCCGCCATCGTCGAAAAGGCGATCGCCGCTGCCAAGCGCGCCCAACCGGAATGGGCGGCAATGAGCCCGACGGCGCGCGGCCGCATCCTGAAGCGGGCCGCCGACATCATGCGCGAGCGCAATCGCGAACTCTCGGAGCTTGAAACGCTCGACACCGGCAAGCCGATCCAGGAGACCATCGTCGCCGATCCGACCTCGGGCGCCGACAGCTTCGAGTTCTTCGGCGGCGTGATCGCGGCCGGCCTCAACGGCTCCTACATCCCGCTCGGCGGCGATTTTGCCTATACCAAGCGCGTGCCGCTCGGCGTCTGCGTCGGCATCGGCGCCTGGAACTATCCGCAGCAGATCGCCTGCTGGAAGGCAGCACCGGCGCTTGCCGCAGGTAACGCCATGGTGTTCAAGCCGTCCGAAAATACGCCGCTCGGCGCCCTGAAGATCGCCGAGATCCTAATCGAGGCGGGCCTGCCCAAGGGGCTCTTCAACGTCATCCAGGGCGACCGCGACACAGGCCCGCTGCTCGTCAACCATCCCGATGTCGCCAAGGTGTCGCTGACCGGCTCAGTGCCGACCGGCCGCAAGGTGGCGGCGGCGGCGGCAGGCAATCTCAAGCATGTGACGATGGAGCTCGGCGGGAAATCGCCGCTGATCGTCTTCGACGACGCCGATATCGACAGCGCGGTGGGTGGCGCCATGCTCGGCAACTTCTACTCGACCGGCCAGGTCTGCTCCAACGGCACCCGCGTCTTCGTGCAGAAGGATATCAAGAGCGAATTCCTGAAGCGGCTGAAGGCACGCACCGAGGCGATGGCGATCGGCGACCCCATGAACGAGGCGACGCAGATCGGCCCGATGGTCTCCTGGGCGCAGCGCGAGAAGGTCCTCGAATACATCGAGAAGGGCAAGACCGAGGGCGCGACGCTTGTGGTCGGCGGCGGCATTCCGAACAACGTCTCGGGCGAAGGCTATTACGTTCAGCCGACGGTGTTTGCCGACGTGACCGACGAGATGACGATCGCCCGCGAGGAGATCTTCGGGCCTGTCATGTGCGTGCTCGATTTCGAGGACGAGGCGGAAGTCATCGCGCGCGGCAACGCCACCGAATTCGGCCTGGCGGCCGGCGTCTTCACCTCCGACATAAGCCGCGCGCACCGGGTGGTCGACCTGCTCGAAGCAGGCACGCTGTGGATCAACACCTACAACCTCTGCCCGGTCGAGATCCCCTTCGGCGGCTCTAAGCAATCCGGCTTCGGCCGCGAGAATTCGATTGCCGCACTGGAGCATTACTCCGAGCTGAAGACGGTTTATGTCGGCATGGGGCCGGTTCAGGCGCCTTATTGATATTCAGTTGATGCCTTTTCGGCTTTGCTTTGAGGCCCCCTCATCCGCCCTACGGGCACCTTCTCCCCGCTGGGGCGAAGGGGGAACGAGACGGTGCGGCACATCCCTTCTCCCCGCCGGGGAGAAGGTGGCGGCAGCCGGATGAGGGGGCCACCCGCTCCACAAAAATATAAGGGAACATCATGCAGCAGGCAGATTTCGTCATCATCGGTTCCGGCTCGGCGGGCTCGGCGCTTGCCTACAGGCTGTCGGAAGACGGCAAGAACAGCGTTATCGTCATCGAGGCCGGCGGGTCGGATTTCGGGCCGTTTATCCAGATGCCGGCGGCTCTGGCCTGGCCGATGAGCATGAAGCGCTACAATTGGGGCTATCTTTCCGAGCCAGAGCCAAACCTCAACAACCGCCGCATCACCGCGCCGCGCGGCAAGGTGATCGGCGGGTCGTCGTCGATCAACGGCATGGTCTATGTGCGCGGGCATGCGGAGGATTACAACCGCTGGGAGGCGCTTGGCGCCAATGGCTGGGCCTATGCCGACGTGCTCCCCTATTTCAAGCGGATGGAACACAGCCACGGCGGCGAAGAGGGATGGCGCGGGACGGACGGACCGCTGCATGTGCAGCGCGGCGGCTTCCGCAACCCGCTGTTCCACGCCTTCATCGAGGCCGGCAAACAGGCGGGCTTCGAGGCGACGGACGACTATAACGGCTCGAAGCAGGAAGGCTTCGGACTGATGGAGCAGACGATCTTTCAAGGGCGCCGCTGGTCGGCCGCTTCAGCCTATCTGAAGCCGGCGCTGAAGCGGGCGAATGTCGATCTCGTCTACGGCCTTGCCCGCAAGATGGTGATCGAAAACGGCCGGGCTGTTGGCGTCGAGATCGAGCGCGGCGGCAAGGTCGAGGTCATCAAGGCCAACCGCGAGGTGATCGTCTCGGCTTCCTCGTTCAATTCACCGAAGCTGCTGATGCTCTCGGGCATCGGCCCGGCGGCGCATCTGAAGGAGATGGGGATCGAGGTGAAGGCGGACCGGCCTGGTGTCGGCGCCAACCTGCAGGACCATCTGGAATTCTATTTCCAGCAGGTCTCGACCAAGCCCGTCTCACTTTACTCGTGGCTGCCCTGGTTCTGGCAGGGCGTTGCCGGCGCGCAGTGGATGTTCACCAAATCAGGGCTCGGCACCTCCAACCAGTTCGAGGCCTGCGCCTTCCTGCGCTCAGGGCCCGGCGTCAAGCAGCCGGATATCCAGTATCACTTCCTGCCTGTCGCGATCAGCTATGACGGCAAGGCGGCCGCCAAGAGCCACGGCTTCCAGGTGCATGTTGGCTATAACCTGTCGAAATCGCGCGGGAACGTGACGCTCGCCTCATCCGACCCGAAGGCCGATCCCTTGATCCGCTTCAACTATATGAGCCACACAGAGGATTGGGAGAAGTTCCGCCACTGCGTGCGGCTTACCCGCGAGATCTTCGGCCAGCAGGCCTTCGACCAGTATCGCGGCTCCGAGATCCAGCCGGGCGAGAACGTCCAGACGGACGATCAGATCGATGCCTTCCTGCGCGAGCATCTGGAAAGCGCCTATCACCCCTGCGGCACCTGCAAGATGGGCGCCAAGGACGATCCGATGGCGGTGGTCGATCCGGAAACGCGGGTTATCGGCGTCGATGGCCTGCGCGTCGCCGACAGTTCGATCTTCCCGCACGTGACCTATGGCAACCTCAACGGCCCCTCGATCATGACTGGAGAGAAGGCCGCCGATCACATCCTCGGCAAGCAGCCGCTGCCGCGCTCCAACCAGGAGCCGTGGATCAATCCGCGCTGGGAAGTGAGTGATCGGTAGGGCTGAATGCCCTATTTCGGTTTCGCGGCCCGTGCCTTGTCGAGCTTCGCTCTCAGTTCGGCGAGGACCTCCTCGGCGGTGTAGTACACGCCGGTCCGCCTTGCCTCTTCCGCGGAGGCAAGGCCGCGCGCAATGAACTGGCGGTGCTCGATCCGAGCGCGCATGGCGCCTTCGACAAATGCCTGCAACGTCTCGCCGTCCCGCAAGACGCTTTCGGCGGCGGCGCGCAGGTCGGGAGCGAGGTCATTTGCAGAGGAGCTTGCGGGTTTCACGGCATCCATCTCAGCGTTGCCATTGCTGCCCAGAATGCAAGACAACTGGCGACATGGAAACCTTCGCCTTTAAGGGGTTTTGTCTTGCCACTCGCGCCTGATCTCGTCCTGATAGGCGAGACCATCGACCGTTCGATTTCTCCAAAGGCCGAATGCCTCGCTCCGATCATTCGGTGAATTCCCCTTGAGGAATTTGCCGATCGCCCGGCGAATGAGAGACGAGCGTGAGACGTTCTCAAGTGCGGCGATGGAATCCAGAGCCTTCAGGTCATCCTCGCCGATATCGACGCTTATTCTCATCTTGGCTCCTCCTGTTTGGTCGGAGGATAACACATATCTCAAAACCGCAACCTCGCCCGCATATTCGCCAGGGCTTGCAAACGCGGGCCACGGGGCAGATAAGACCGGTGCCCCCTATTCTGTCCCCACGCCCCCAAGTGACCGACATGCCCCCTCTCTACCGCAAATCCAAGCTGCTCCGCCGTTCGCGCGTGTTTCGGGGCTCGTTCTCGCTCTGGCGTCCGCGTCTGGTGTTCTGGTGCGGTGCATTGGCGATCGGGTTGATCAGCGTCGCCTTCGCGGAACTTGCCGACATGGCGCAGAAGGCATTCGCGGCGGTGACGACGTCGGGGCGCTGGTCGTTTCTCTTGCCGCTGGTCATTACGCCGGCCGGCTTCGTGCTGTCGGCCTATCTGGCGGCGAAGTTGTTTCCAAATTCGCAGGGGAGCGGGATTCCGCAGGCGATCGCGGCGCGACACCTGCATGACGAGGCTGACCGCACACGGCTGCTGTCGCTTAGGATCGCGGGCGGCAAGATTCTGCTCACGGTGCTCGGCCTCTTCTCCGGCGCATCGATCGGCCGCGAGGGGCCGACGGTGCAGGTGGGCGCGTCGATCATGCTGGCGGTCGCGCGCTTCGGCGGCATGGCGCAGGCGCGCGGGCTGATCCTGGCGGGCTCGGCCGCCGGCATCGCGGCGGCCTTCAACACGCCGCTTGCCGGCATCGTCTTTGCGATCGAGGAGATGAGCCGGACTTACGAGTCGCGGTCGAACGGGCTGGTGCTGACCGCGGTGATCCTCTCCGGTCTCGCCGCGCTCGGGCTGTCGGGCAGCTACAACTATTTCGGCTCTACCTCGGTGGCCCCGATGCATATGGCCGATTGGGGCCTCGTCATCATCTGCGGCGTCGGCGGCGGGGCGCTTGGGGCAGGCTTCAGCGGCCTTGCGCTGCATGTCGGTCAGCGCGTGCGCCGCTGGGCGCAGCCGCAGCCCTTGAAGCGCATGCTCTTTCTCGCGGGCGGCTGCGGTCTGGCGATAGCGGTCATCGGCATCGCGTCGGGCGGCAATACGTTCGGCACGGGCTACGAGCAGGCGCGCGGTGCGGTCGAGGGACATGCGCTGCCGCTGTTCTTCTTCGTGGAGAAGCTGCTCGCCAGCTTCCTGTCGATGATTTCAGGCATTCCGGGCGGCATCTTCGCGCCGTCGCTTGCCGTCGGCGCCGGTTTCGGCAGCACGGTCGGCTCGCTGATCGGCAGCAGCATCGCGCTGGCCGCGATCCTTGGGATGGCTGGCTATTTCGCCGGTGTCGTGCAGGCGCCGATGACGGCCTTTGTGATCATTCTGGAGATGACGGGCGATCATGAGGCGGTGATCCCGATCATGGCGGTGTCGATGATCGGCTATGTGACGTCGCGTTTCCTGTCGCGCGAGCCGCTCTATCATGGCCTGTCGCGCGTGTTCATCGCAGCCACGATCCGGGCGCGGCGCGCAGCCGAGAAGGCGTCACATCAGGAAGAGCCGGCCCACTAGTCTCGGCTTAGGCCAGCATCCGCGTGACTTCGGCACCGCGTGGTGCCACTGCGTCGGCGATGGTGGTGGAGAACAGCACCTTGCGGGTGGCGTCTGCCACCTTGGCGAAGACGTGGCGGATTTCGCAGTTCTGCTCGCCGTCGCAATCGTCGCACTTGCGGTAGGCGGTGATGGACAGGCAGGGGAGCGGGGCGATCGGGCCGTCGATGATGCGTAGCACTTCGCCGAAGGTGATCATGTCGGCCGGCTTCAGGAGCAGATAGCCGCCCTGCTTGCCGCGGCGGCTGACGACGATGCCCTGGTGCTTGAGGTCGAGAAGGATCTGCTCGAGGAACTTCTTCGGGATTTTCTGCTGCGCCGCGATATCGGAGATCATCACAGGTTCGCCGTCATCGGCCTCGGCCAGAACGGTGAGCGCCCTAAGCGCGTATTTCGCCTTCTGCGTAATCATTTTCAGCCATCGACACACAAGCGGCGGACACTAATTGCGCCCGGCGGAACTCTTCTTTTTCTTTCTATCTCACGCGCTGGATGAACATAGTTTGAACAAGCGCGCAAAACCCCTGAGAAACAGGCTTTTCAGCCTTGTTTTCAATCTCAAATCAGCAATCTCGAATTTAACCGAAAAAGCGACCCTCCAGGCATCAAATCACATTTCCGATTGACAGGCGACGTGTAACCCTACTAAATCAATAGAGATTAAGGCGCGACGCTGGCCATCCATGCCGGCGCGGCTGCTTTTCTGCATTGCAGCGGCCGGGGAGAGATATTTGCTCCATTCCAGCCTGCTTTCGAAATGCCTGTTTCTGTCCTCTCCATCCCCAAGCTGCGATACTCCTGTCAACATCTAGGACAGGATTCCCATGACTGTTGCTCATACAATCGAAGAAGCGGAAACGCTGAACACGAAGCTTGCAAGCCTATCTCTGGCGGAACGCCTGTCGTTCGTCGCCGGCCTTGGCGGGCGGGTCGTGTTCACGACATCGCTTGGTATCGAAGACCAGGTCATTACCGCCGAGATCGGCAATCACCGACTGCCGATCGACGTCGTGACGCTGCAGACCGGCCGCCTTTTTGCCGAGACGCTCAACCTGATCGACGAGACGGAAAAGCAGTACGACATCCACATCAGCCGCTACGAGCCCGAGCAGGCCGATATCGACGCCTATGCGGCGCAATACGGCCTGAACGGTTTCTACGAAAGCGTCGAAGCCCGGCATGCCTGTTGTGGCGTGCGCAAGCTGAAGCCGCTTGCGCGCGCGCTCAATGGGGCAACCATCTGGATCACCGGCCTGCGCCGCGGCCAATCGGCCAATCGCTCCGAAACGCCGTTTGCCGAATATGACGCCGATCGCCATCTGCTGAAGGTCAATCCGCTGGCCGACTGGGACATCGACGTCATCAAGGCCTATGTCGCCGACAACAGCGTGCCGATCAATCCGCTGCATGCGCGCGGCTATCCGTCGATCGGCTGCGAGCCGTGTACCCGCGCCATCAAGCCCGGCGAGCCCGAGCGCGCCGGCCGCTGGTGGTGGGAACAGGACCAGACGCGCGAATGCGGCCTGCATGTGGCTGAAGAGGCGTCCGCCATTTCCATCCAACAGTAACCCCTCGGCATCGGGATCAGAGCGCGGCAGCCGCCAGCGCTCCCCGATGCATAGTCTCATTGCATTCCGGGCCATGTGTCCGCGAATGATCGAAGTCTGGAGTAAGACATGCCCGATAGCCGTCCGGATACGGAACTCAGCAATCCGCAGAGCACCAAGCCGCCGCTCGACCCTCATCTGAAGGCGCTCGAAAACGAATCCATTCATATCTTCCGCGAAGTGGCGGCCGAGTTCGAGCGTCCCGTGATGCTCTACTCGATCGGCAAGGACAGCTCGGTGCTGCTGCATCTGGCGCGCAAGGCCTTCTATCCCGGCCGCGTGCCCTTCCCGCTCTTGCACGTCAACACCGGCTGGAAGTTCGCGGAGATGATCACCTTCCGCGACAAGATCGTGAAGGAATATGATCTCGACCTGATCGAGCATATCAATCCGCGCGGTGCAGCCGAAAACATCACGCCGTTTACCTATGGCTCGGCGCGCTACACCGACATCATGAAGACGGAAGCGCTGCGCAATGCGCTCGACGCCGGCAAGTTCGACGCGGCCTTTGGCGGCGCGCGGCGCGACGAGGAAGCCAGCCGCGCCAAGGAGCGCATCTACTCCTTCCGCACGCCCGACCACCGCTGGGATCCGCGCAACCAGCGCCCCGAGCTCTGGAACATCTATAACGGCCAGATCCGCAGCGGCGAGAGTGTGCGCGCCTTCCCGCTGTCGAACTGGACCGAGGTCGATATCTGGCGCTACATCCAGGCGGAAAACATTCCGATCGTGCCGCTCTACTTCGCCGCCAAGCGTCCCTTCGTCGAACGCGACGGCATGATGATCGATGCGACCGATCCGCGCCTGGAGCTGTTGCCCGGCGAGACGAAGCAGGAGGATTACATCCGCTTCCGCACGCTCGGCTGCTTCCCGCTGACGGGCGCGATCAAGTCCACCGCCACGACGATGGACGACATTATCGCCGAACTTGAAATTGCCACTGTCTCCGAACGCCAGGGCCGCGCCATCGACCGCGACCAGTCCGGCTCCATGGAGAAAAAGAAGCGTGAAGGATATTTCTGAGATGACTGCAGCAGCAACAGCAAGCGCCATCGCCGCCCCCGCCGCCGAGCCCGCCCAGGCCGTGCGCGACACGCGACCGTTGCGCCTCATCACCTGCGGCAGCGTCGATGACGGAAAGTCCACGCTGATCGGCCGCCTGCTCTGGGACACCAAGGCTGTCAAGGAAGACCAGGCAGCGACGCTGCGCCGCGATTCCACCGGCAAGCAGAACGATCTCGGCCTGCCCGACTTCGCGCTGCTTCTCGACGGCCTGCAGGCCGAGCGCGAACAGGGCATCACCATCGATGTCGCCTATCGTTATTTCGCGACCGACAAGCGCTCCTTCATCGTTGCCGACACCCCCGGCCACGAGCAATACACCCGCAACATGGCGACCGGCGCATCCACCGCCGATCTCGCCATCCTCTTGGTCGACGCCCGCGCCGGCATCCTCGAGCAGACGCGCCGCCACGCGACGATCGCCTCGCTGCTCGGGATCAAGCAGTTCGTGCTCGCGGTCAACAAGATCGACCTCACCAACTACGACCGCGCCGGCTTCGAGAAGATCGTCCACGAGTTCCGCGAATTCGCGCTGTCTCTCGGCGTCAAGCAGATCACCGCCATCCCGATGTCGGCGCTGAAGGGCGAAAACGTCGTCTATTCCGGCGAGGCTTCGATGCCGTGGTATGCCGGCCCGACGCTGGTGGAAACGCTGGAGCTCGCCACCGTGCGCTCGTCGCAGACGGTCGGCTTCCGCCTCTCCGTTCAGCGCGTGTCGCGCCCGGGCGAAAGCTTCCGCGGCTATCAGGGCACGGTTGCCGGCGGCTCTGTAAAGCCGGGCGACAGCGTCATGATCCTGCCGTCGGGTATGGTCGCCAACGTCACCAAGATCGTCACCTTCGACCTCGTGCGCAATGCCGCGGTCGCGGGCGACGCGATCACGCTGGTGCTCGACCGCCAGGTGGACGTGGCGCGCGGCGACATGATCGTTTCGATCGACAGCCAGCCGCAGGTGGGCCTGTCCTTTGACGCCCAGATCGTGGCCTTGCAGCCCGAGGGCATCGAGGCCGGCAAGCGCTACTGGCTGAAGAGCGGCAGCCGCCGCCAGCGCGTTCAGGTTCAGCCTGTCGCGCAGCTGCAGCTGAAGACCGGCACATGGACCTCGGCCGAGACGCTCTACATGAACGCCATCGGCAAGGTGCATCTGACCTTCGACGAAGCGGCGATCTTCGACCCCTACGAGCAGAACCGCTCGTCGGGCGCCTTCATCCTGATCGATCCGGAGACCAACAATACGGTTGCCGGCGGCATGGTGACGGGCAAGCGCTCGGAGCTCAGCGGCCTGCACAGCGCCGACGGCCGCGTGATCCTGTCACTGCCGGCCGACCTTGCCGACCAGATCATGGCCAGCGAGCTGTTTTCCAGCCGCCGCGACGAGGCGGAAGTACGCCGGATGACGGCGGCGGAGGCCGCCAACCTCTGGACCAACGCCGGCGGCGATATCTGACATGACGACATGAGACGGGGCCGATCGGCCCCGTTTTCTTTTGGGGAGGCAAGGGCATGCGTGGCATCGCAACACCGGTAAGGCCCGTCTCGTCACACAGCATCGTCGTGCCTGCCGCAGCGGGGCGCGCCATGTCCTCACAGGATTGGAGCCGGCTGCTGCTGCTTGGCGCGCTGTGGGGTGGTTCGTTCTTCATCGGACGGATCGCCGTTTCCGAGATTTCGCCGCTGGCTCTCGTCTTCTACCGGGTATCGATCGCGGCACTGGCGCTGCATCTCTGGCTGAAGCTTCGCGGCCTCTCCTTCGCGCCGGTGCTGGCGCACCCGGCCGGCTTCCTCGGCCTGGCGCTGCTAAACAACGTCATCCCCTTCTCGCTGATATTCGCCGGGCAGACCGAAATCGGCGCAGGCCTCGCCTCGATCTTCTACGCGACGACGCCACTATGGACGATCTTGGTCGCCACCATGCTGACGAAAGACGAGAGGCTTTCAGTCTTGGCGCTCGCGGGCATCGCGCTCGGCATCGCCGGTGCTGCGGTGCTGATCGGGCCCGGCCTGATCTCCAATCTCGACGGTCCCCTCTGGGCCAAGCTCGCCGTCATCGGCGCCTCCATCTCCTATGCATTTGGCGTGGTGCTTGCGAGGCGCTTCCGCAGCGTCGGCGCCGAGGTGATCGCCACCGGCCAGCTGACGGTCTCGAGCCTGCTGATGCTGCCCGTCGTCGCCATCTTCTGCGCGCCTGATGACATCATCCCCGTGAGCGGCTCGACATGGCTGGCGATCGCGATCCTCGGTCTCCTGTGCACGGCGCTCGCCTTCATCCTCTATTTCGGCCTCATCGCCTCGGCCGGCGCGACCAATGCCTCGCTGGTGACGCTGCTGGTGCCGGTGAGCGCCACGCTCTTGGGCGCGCTCTTCCTCGGCGAGCGGCTGCGGATGTTCGAGCTCGCCGGGATGGCGCTGATCATGAGCAGCCTTGTTGTGATCGATGGTCGGGTATTGCGGCGGCTCGTCGGTGGCGGCGAGATACGGAGGATGACGGCGGCGCAGGCGGTGCGGCGCTGGCCTCATGCGGCGAGCGATATTTGACGACAGAGGCTAGCGCGTCGTGCGCTCCATGAGGATATCCCTCTGCACGTCATCGCCCACCGTGAACGTCGTGCTGCCGACCGGCACGAAGCCGACCTTGTTGTAGAAGGCGATGGCGCGGGCGTTCTTTTCGTAGACCGTCAATTGCAGGCGCTCCACATCGCGCGCGGCACATTCCGAGACAACGGCGTCGAGCAGGCGGTTGGCGAGGCCCTGGCCGCGCCAGGCGGCGTCGATGTAGATGCGGCTGAGCAGGCTGGCGTCGGCATTGGATGGCGAGACGACGAGATAGGCGTAGCCGGCAAGCGTGTCGCCGTCTGTCGCCAGGAAGACGGCGGCTCCGGGATCGGCGATTTCGGCGGCCTGGATGTCCGGACGGAAGGCCTTGGTAACATAGGCTTCGAGATCGGCGGGCGGCGTATCCTCGCCATAGGTGGCGCGGAACAGGCGGGCGGCGAAATGGCTGAGTGCCGCCGCATCCGCCGCTTCGGCCCGCCTGATCTCGATCGATGCCGTCATCGGTATTGCCTCCGCCTAGAACAGCGGCATGTGCCGGTTGACGTCCTTGTAGAGCAGGTAGCGGAAGCGGCCAGGGCCGCCGGCGTAGCAGGCCTGCGGGCAGAAGGCGCGCAGCCACATGTAATCGCCGGCCTCGACCTCGACCCAATCCTTGTTGAGCCGATAGACCGCTCTGCCCTCAAGCACATAGAGCCCGTGCTCCATGACGTGGGTTTCCATGAAGGGGATGACGCCGCCGGGCTCGAGCGTGACGATGGTCACATGCATGTCGTAGCGCAGGTCGGCCGGGTCGATGAAGCGGGTGGTCGCCCAGACGTCGTCGGTATCGGGCATCGACTGCGGCGGGTTCTGATCCTCATGGGTAAAGAGCGCCGGTGGCGGCTCCAGGCCTTCAACCGGCTGGAAGGCCTTGCGGATCCAGTGGAACTTGGCTGTAGCAGCACCCTTGTTCCAGAGCGTCCATTTCGAACCGGCGGGCAGGAAGGCGAAGGAGCCGGGGCGCAGCACATGGGTGGCGCCTTCATGATCGACCGTCACCTCGCCATCGACGACGAAGAGCACGCCCTCGGCGCGCTTTTCCGGCTCCGGCCGGTCACTGCCGCCGCCGGGCTGCACTTCCATGATGTATTGCGAGAAGGTCTCGGAGAAGCCGGTCATCGGGCGGGAAATCACCCAAGCGCGCGTGCCCTGCCAATGGGGCAGATAGCTGGTGACGATATCGGTCATCACGCTGCGCGGGATGACGGCGTAGGCCGTCGTGAACACCGCCTTGCTCGACAAAAGATCGGTCTGCGGCGGCAGGCCGCCCATGCTGGAATAGTAATCTCTGCTCATCGATCCGCTTCTCATGACATTTGTGACATCAAGCTTTAAGCGCGAGATTCCAACGAGGCAATATGCGGATTGGCGGAAGTGTTTTTCTGTCCGGGAGACCATAAGGCCATGGGCCAGGCAACCTGACCACGACGCTCATCGCGAAAGCGGCATCAGGCCGCTTTCTTGGCACCATCAACTGGCAAAGGCTGCGCCATGCGCGTGACCGCGTATAGCTCCGCCTCGGCGATTTCCTTTGCGAAACGCTGACGGAATGGGATGTAGTGCGGCCTGCCAATCGGCGCGGAAATACAAGACAGGTGCGAGTTGTCGCCCACAAATCGTAGGCCCGCCCGATCAAAGCCGATGGTCGAATAGTAGTAAGGAAGTTGCCCTTCCTCGATAAGGTTCGCCAGAATCAAGTTCAGAACCGACTGCTCCGGGCAGAACCATCTGTATTCCTCGTGATGATCACCGACCAAAGGCGGAAGAATGAACTTCTGCACCTTGCACAGTGCGAGCCAGTACAGCAGTATTTCCTTGGCGGCCGGCGTGTTCCTGGACACAATCCTGTTGACGATGTGCATCGGGAAATTGCAGGAAAACACCGTATTCCCGCCAATTTCGACGATCTGGCGGCCGCTCGCATGTTGCGCGACCTTTCGGCGCTGATCCTCACACTCGCGGCCCACGAAGAAGTCATGAACATCGCCCGTTCCGGCAACGAATTCCGGAATGTTTTCCATGGCAACCCGCAGGCCGGGATACTTGCCAATATTGGCGTCGGTGTAGATCACGAGGTCATTTTTGTTCATCGATTGCAGAGCGTGGAGCAAGACGAACGGCTTCCATGCGCACATGCCGATCGTGTGCAGGCCCGGATTTTTCGGCAAGGCGTACTTGTCGTCATAGCGCTGCACCAGATCCTCGGCGCCTAGGGCGCGGAGTTTTCGCGGCGTATAGGCCTCAAACTCGCATCCCTGCGATAGAACGAGCGCCTTCAGATCTTCCATGGATTGGTCCAGCGGCAGACCATCATCATGCGGAAAACCTTCGGTGTGGAAAGTAATGACCTTTATTCTGGTAATCATGGCCTGCATTCCCCCACGCCTATTTGGCTCGCTCAGAATAGCTATCGTTTTATGGTTAACAGATTGTTACCACTGGCATGCGACTAATCTACACACGCAATACGGGTCATTACAGCGAGCCGCTCGGATTCGTGAAATATTGCGACAGAAGCCCGATGGCAGCAATCGCCGACTGACCTGTCCGTGAGGATATTCGCGCGAGGCGTATTTTAATCTTGCAGATGATGTTGGGGATCGGCGAAATCCGGGTGGCTGATGGGAAGAAAACCGCGCCGCGTTGGACAAGTATGAGCAAGGCCGACAGAGTTCTGCCATTGCCGCCGCGAGAATACAGGAAGTCAGAAGTTCGGGATCGGGCGGAAAATCCTGTAATGCCGGGATTTTCAGCTGGTCGGAGTGAGAGGATTCGAACCTCCGACCCCCACGTCCCGAACGTGGTGCGCTACCAGACTGCGCTACACTCCGTGACCAGCGGCGCCTCTATAGACCGGCCCAACGGCTTGCGCAAGCACCAAAATCCAAAGCGGGTTGCATTTTTATGACGGCGGCTGTGGGAAGCGCGGCCGGGCTTGCGCGCGAGCAAAAAGCCACACCCGCCGCAAATTTTGCAATCGCGAAAAAGAGCTGATTTTCTTTTGCCGGGTTCCGCGCTAAAGCGCTGTCAGGACAGGCTGAAACGCTGCAGGGGCAGTGATTCCCGCCGCCGAATGCGCGATAAATCCAGGGACGACATCATGAAACTCCGCACTTTCGCAGCCGCAGCGCTGGCCATCACCTTGGCCGGCTGCACGACCATCCCAACGGCCGCCGATCCGATCTCCAGCCGCTGGGTCGGCCAGTCCGCCGGCAAGTTCTTCGCAGCCTTTGGCCCGCCGCTTACCGATGCCGACAATGGCAGCGGCAACGTCTACACCTGGAAGGGCGGCTACAAGACCGTGACCGTTCCGGCGAAGTATGCCGACGGCACTGAGGGCAAGCGCGGCAAGCAGATCTCGCCCGCCCGCAAGCAGTATCTGCGCTGCCAGGTTACCATTACCACCAGCTCGGACTACACGATCCGCAGCATCAAGGTCGCCGGCGACATCCCCGGCGTGAACGGCCCCTCCTACTGCGCCGAATTCCTGGCGCCTGCCCAGCCGGCCGCGCAGTAAGGCGTAGTTGGGACGAGAGATATAAAAGGCGGGACGCGGGTTCCGCCTTTTTTGTTTGGCGGACACACGGTTGCCGCCACACAAACCAAACATGCTTGAAGCGCGATCGCGTTCAGGGATTTATTGGATGAAAAGGATCTCAGTGGCTGGGGCGCCAGGATTCGAACCTGGGAATGCCGGTACCAAAAACCGGTGCCTTACCGCTTGGCGACGCCCCACCAGAGACTGGCAGCGAGAAACGCTTGCCAATTGCGTCGCCTGATTAGCAAAGGTCCGTGAACGTCACAATCATTAAGTTTCGGGGCGAGCATATTTCTGTGCGGTCTTTTCCATGCGCTCTTTTTTGTACGCTTTGGCGGACGGCATGCTAGGTCTCTTCTCAGACCATACCGCTTCGGAGTGACAATGAGCCAGTATCGTGCCCGCCCGCCTGCCCTCGCTACCCTTCTCCTCGACGATGCCGTCGTCAGGATCACACGTTGGGACTTCGAGCCCGGCGCCGATACCGGCGTGCATACGCATGGGATGGGCTATGTCGTGGTGCCGATGACGGACTGCCAGTTCCTGATCGAGGAGAATGGCGATAGCCGGCGGGTGGATATCGCGGCGGGTGCCGCCTATCGGCGCGATGCGGGCACCGAACACAATGTCGTCAACAAGCCGATGTCCTTCATCGAGATCGAGTACAAGTAGGTCGTTACCGGATACGACCGGGTGGACGACCGCAGGAACGACATGGCCAATCCAGACTTCAATCGCGCCTTCGAGCCCGCCTACGGCCAAACGGTGCCTATTGCGCCTGGTGTTCAGCGGATCACGGTCAACAATCCGAGCGCTTTCACCTTTCACGGCACCAACAGCTATATCGTCGGCGACCGCTCGGTCGCGGTGATCGATCCCGGCCCTGAGGACGACGCGCATTTTTCGGCGCTGATGGCAGCGCTTGAGGGGCGCGAGGTCACGCATATCCTCGTCTCGCATACGCATCGTGATCACTCGCCGCTGTCGCGCCGGCTCAAGGAGGCGACGGGGGCTATCGTCGTCGCCGAAGGGCCGCACCGGGCGGCGCGGCCGCTGCATGCGGGGGAGACCAATCCCTTCGCCGAGAGCTCCGACATGTCGTTTCGCCCCGATATCGCGCTTGCCGACGGCGAAGCAATCGAGGGCGATGGCTGGCGGCTGACGGGCGTGCATACGCCGGGGCACGCGGCCAATCACATGGCATTCGCGCTTGACGACACCGGCATCCTGTTTTCGGCCGATCACGTCATGGCGTGGGCGACCTCGATCGTCGCGCCGCCGGATGGCTCGATGGCCGATTACATGGCTTCTCTCGACAAGCTGATTGCACGGCGCGACCGGCTGCTCCTGCCCGGCCATGGCGGCCCGGTGCGCAAGCCGATCTCCTTCATGCGGGCGCTGAAGACGCATAGGCGGATGCGTGAGCGCGCGGTGCTGGGGCGGATCAGGGCCGGCGATACGAATATCCCCGACATGGTGAAGGTGATCTACCGCGACACCGATCCGCGGCTGCACGGCGCGGCAGCGCTTTCCGTGCTCGCGCATATCGAGGATCTGATCGAGCGCGGCGAGATCGAGACCGATGGCCCGCCGGCGCTTCTGGGATCGTATCGGATGGCCGGGAAATAGGTCGAGGCAGACGACTCGATCAGCTGCCGGCGATGCCGAGCAGTTCGGCGTCCAGCGCCTTCAGATAGTCCTCGGCGATATCGGCGCTGAAGCCGAGGTCGGAGGGGCCGTAGCGGGAAGCGACGCGGACGTCGACGAAGGTGGTCTCGGCCTCTTCGCGTAGGCGGATGATGACGTCGAAGCGCAGGCCGAGAACCAGCGTGCGCGTTTCACCCTGCAGCGTCACGCCGTTGGCGCGGCGGATCAGCTGGGCGACGTCGTCATCATAGGGGCGCGGCGTTGGAACGGGCACGACATCGGGGGCCTCGTCGGGAACGGCGGTGTTGTCGGCGGCTTGGTTCTGGGCCTGGGGCTGGGCCTGTGGCTTGGCGGCCGGTTTGTCTTCCGGATCGCGGGTCGGCACGCTGTCGCCTTCGGCGCGCGTGATGCGGATGCCGTTCAGCTTGGCGACCTTCTTGACGGCCTCCAGCACGCGGTCGATGGCGCCGTCGTAGCGGCGGCCGGTGAGTTCCGGATAGGCTTCGAGCTGCTTTTCGCGATCCTCCGGCGTCACCGGAACCCGCTTCAGCCAGATCTGATCGGCGCTTGGGGTCTTCAGCCAATCCGGCACCGAGACGGGATCGGTGGAGACGTCGTAGATGACTGGCATGCTCAGATAGCGCTCGACCGCCAGCCCGCCGATGACGAGCGGCAATGCCGCGAAGATCAGCGCCTTCAGCGCATCATGGCCGCCCTCGGCGCCCGTCAGCCACAGGCTGCGCAGGCCGGCTGCGGCGAGAACCGCGGCCAGGATGCTGAAGCCGGTGGCGACGATGAGGATGAGGACGAGATAGGGCGTGGCGAGGCCGGCGAAGCGGTGGCCGATCAGCGCCGCCAGGCACAAGACCAGCGCAAAGGCCGCGAACCGCCTGGAAAAGCGGGCGGCACTGGAAATGGGGCGGTCGAAACGGATTGCCATCAAACTTACCGGTTAGTCGCAAGCGGCGCGTCCCGCATGAACGCGCAAATCGCCCAAGCACTTGTTTAGTGCAAGATTCGCCTAAATTGAAACTGTTGTCTTACGCGAGCGTGTCCAATCCACGATGAAGCCACGTTTTAGACCTCCAAAGCGGGCATGGATTACGTGAGCATTTTCTGATATTGAGTTGTTTTCCCGCAGTTGCAGCATGTTCATCGGTCACGGACGAACAGGAGAAAAGCAATGATTGCATCCGAGCTTGCAGTGGAAAGCCCCATGCCGACGCTTGCCGGGGCCGATGCGAGCGATCCGCTTCTGCCGATGGAGCTTCTGGAGCTAGAGCTTTCGCTTGAAAGCTATGATGGCGACAGCGACTTCTGCGACGCGGTGCGCACGGCGGCGGGCAAGAGCGGCGGCGAATTCCTGTTCGATCTCCCTGCCGAAGGACTGATCGACGATTGCAAACGGATCGCGGTGCTGCGCATCCCATCCGCTTCGACCGACATGCGGATCGTGCTGGCGGTGCTCGATCAGAACGGCACCGATATTCGCATGGAGAGCCCGGCGCCCGAGACCGCCCATATCGCGCAGTTCGCCGATGCCTTTATCGAGGTGCTCGAGCGGTTCTAGTCTCGTTCAATCGCGACCGGATGCGGCTTCCGCCAGCGTGCGGAAGGCGAACTTGCGGCCGCATTCGCACTTGATCACACTGGTTTCCTGAAAATTGGTCTGGCGCTGGACGAAAAGCCCGCGCGGCAGCTGGTCGATGTTGAAGCCGGGATGCTTGCGCTTTGGATCGTCCGTCTCCGAGGCTTCGGCAAAGCCGTTATTGCCGCATTGCGGGCAGGTCAGCTTTTTCGAGAATCGATCACGCAGTGCCATCAGTCGCTTCCATTTCCGTGAGGCGTCTTCTTATAGCGGTTCTCATCCATGCGAAAGCCGGAACCAAAGCTTGGGGGCATCGTTTTCCCTTTAAAGGAGACAATCATGCCCAATCGCGACCCGATCCCCGCTCCCACGCCAGAGACCCCGCGCGGCCCGACGCCGACACCCGGCATTCCCGACCGCGTGCAGGAAAAGCCGCCGCTGACGCCGGCCCAGGACCCGGGCGACAGCAAGAACCCGAACGACCCGACGCTCGATCCGGCGCTGCTGCCGATCGGCGATCCCGCAGGCGCCGCGTGACAACTTTTGCGGTTAACGGAGTTTTTAGTTGACGGGTGCTTGGGGTTGGCGTCTGCTATTTCAGCAAGATCAATCCGTTGAAGATAAGAAAATGCGTATTCTCCCGCTGACGCTCACCATCGCCGCCATTGCGATCGGCCTTTCGGCCTGCCAGACGATGACGCCGGAAGAACGGCGCGCGGCGGATGAGCGGCAATGCATGAGCTACGGCTTCAAGCGCGGCACCGAAGGCTTCGCGACCTGCCTGCAGCGCATCGATCTCAACCGGCAGGCGCAGGCGCGGGCCGACAGCGCTTACGTGATGTCTGATATGTCGTGGCGCATGGGCGGCCCCTATTATGGCGGCCCCTACTATCGTTGGTAAGCTTTAAAGCGACCTCTCCTTGATCGCCGCCTGCGCCGCCGCCAATCTGGCGATCGGCACACGGAAGGGCGAGCAGGAGACGTAGTCGAGGCCGATGCCCTCGCAGAAATGGATCGAGGCCGGATCGCCGCCGTGTTCGCCGCAGATGCCGAGCTTCATGTCGGCGCGGGTTCGCCTGCCGCGCTCGGTAGCGATGCGAATGAGTTCACCGACACCATCGAAATCCAGCGAGATGAAGGGATCATGCTCGATGATGCCCTTGCGCTGGTAGGTCGGGATGAAGGCCGAGGCGTCGTCGCGCGAAATGCCGAAGGTGGTCTGCGTCAGGTCGTTGGTGCCGAAGGAGAAGAATTCGGCGGCTTCGGCGATGATGTGGGCGCGCAGTGCCGCGCGCGGCAGCTCGATCATCGTGCCGACGAGATAATCGATCTGCATGTCTGCTTCCGTCATCACGTCGCGAGCGATGGCGTCGATGCGATCCTTGACGTAATCGAGCTCGGAGCGCAGGCCGACCAGCGGCACCATGATCTCCGGCACGACGGCGGCGCCCGTCTCGCGCGCCGCATGAACGGCGGCCTCGAAGATGGCGCGTGCCTGCATCTCGACGATCTCGGGATAGGAGATCGCCAGGCGGCAGCCGCGATGGCCGAGCATGGGGTTGAACTCGTGCAGCGCATCGACGCGCTGGCGAAGTGCTGTCGCGTCCATGTTCATGGCGGCCGCGACATCGGCGATTTCCTCGTCGGTCTTCGGCAGGAATTCGTGCAATGGCGGATCGAGCAGGCGGATCGTTACCGGCAGGCCGTGCATGACGTTGAAGAGGCTCTCGAAATCCTCGCGCTGCATGGGCAGCAGCCTGTCGAGCGCCGTGCGGCGGCCCGCCTCGTCTTCCGCCAGGATCATCTCGCGCATGACATGGATGCGCTCGCCCTCGAAGAACATGTGCTCGGTGCGGCAAAGGCCGATGCCCTCGGCGCCGAAGGAGCGTGCGGCGCGGGCGTCGGCCGGCGTATCGGCGTTGGTGCGCACCGTCATGCGGCGAACGCGATCGGCCCACTCCATGATACGGCCGAAATCGCCCGAAAGCGCCGGCTGCACCATCGACACCTCGCCCTTCAGCACCTGCCCGGCCGATCCATCGATGGTGATGATGTCGCCCTTCTTCAGCGTCACGCCCATGCCAATCAGCCGCTCGTTGCGCAGATCGATGCGCATGGTGCCGGCGCCGACGACGCAGGGGATGCCCATGCCGCGCGCAACGACGGCCGCATGGCTGGTCATGCCACCACGGGTCGTGAGAATGCCTTCGGCCGCATGCATCCCGTGGATGTCCTCGGGGCTGGTCTCGACGCGCAGAAGAATGACCTTGCGCCCCTCCTCTTCCGCCATGACCGCTTCCTCGGCAGTGAAGACGATCTCGCCGGATGCAGCGCCCGGCGACGCCGGAAGGCCGGTGCCGATCACTTCGCGCGCAACGCGGGGGTCGATGGTCGGATGAAGCAGCTGGTCGAGCGAGGACGGCTCTATGCGCAGCACCGCCTGCTCCTCGGTGATCATCTTCTCGTCCACCATGTCGACGGCGATCTTCATCGCCGCGCGGGTCGAGCGCTTGCCTGATCGCGTCTGCAGCATCCACAGCGTGCCGCGCTCGATAGTGAACTCGATATCCTGCATGTCGAGATAATGGGCCTCGAGACGATCGCAGATCGCCACGAACTCCCGGAAGGCCTCCGGCATCAGCTTTTCCATCGACGGCCGGTCGGAGCCGGAGGAGATGCGGGCTTCCTCGGTGATGCTCTGCGGGGTGCGGATGCCGGCGACGACGTCCTCGCCCTGGGCATTGACCAGAAACTCGCCGTAGAGCGACTTTTCGCCGGTCGACGGGTTGCGGGTGAAGGCAACGCCGGTGGCCGACGAGTTGCCGAGGTTGCCGAAGACCATGGCCTGGATATTGACGGCGGTGCCCCAGCCTTCGGGAATATTGTGGAGATGGCGGTAGGTGACGGCGCGGGCGCTCATCCAGCTCGAAAACACGGCGCCGACAGCGCCCCAGAGCTGCACCTGCGGATCCTGCGGGAACTCCTCGCCGAGTTCTTCTTCCAGCACCGCCTTGTAGAGATGGACGACGTGCTGCCATTCGCTCGCGGTCATCTCGGTGTCGTATTCGTAGCCGTGGCGGGCCTTCTCGTCTTCCAGGATTTCCTCGAAGACCTCGTTGTCGAGGCCCATGACGACATCGGCGTACATCTGGATGAAGCGGCGGTAGCTATCCCAGGCAAAGCGCGCGTCGCCCGCGTCATGGCCGAGCGCCTGAACGGTCTCGTCGTTGAGCCCGAGGTTGAGCACCGTGTCCATCATGCCCGGCATTGACACGCGCGCACCTGAGCGGACCGACAGGAGCAGTGGGCTCGCGCCAGCGCCGAAGCGACGGCCGGTGACGGCCTCGATGCTTGAGATGCCCGACAGCACCTGAGCGCGCACCTCGTCCGATATGCGGCGGCCGTCGCGATAATAGGCGGAACAGGCGTCGGCGGTGATGGTCAAGCCGGGGGGAACGGGCAGGCCGAGGCTGCACATCTCGGCGAGATTGGCCCCCTTGCCGCCCAGCATCTCATGGTCGAGCGCTCGCCCCTCCGCCGCGCCATTACCGAATGTATAGACCCACTTGGTCATGCTCTCCCCAACACCAAAATCGGGATCAGCTTAATCCCTTGGTGTTAAAATGAAAATCGCACAAATACGGCCAAAATGTTGCAGTGCACAACATCCGCGTATTCAAGCCGTTTGAATTTTCAGGAAGAGTAATAAAGCTTTGCGGGACCGCAACAAAGTCCCGCAAAGCCTTATTTCCGTCCGGCCAGGAAAACCGGACGGGGGGTTCAGCATGCCGATACAACGTGGAGGAAGCCTCAACACATGCGCACGGCAATCTGTACGCAAAACCGGTGGCGCGATCCTCGCGGACCGCACATACAGTTTCTTCTAATGCAAGATGGGTAAAAAGGCATCACCTTATTGGGTGAGAAGCCCGTTCGGGCCTGACTTTTTTTGGGTGTTTCGCCTTGACCTCAGGCGATCTCGCGCAATTGTTCGGCTGTTTGCAGGTCGACAGAGACCAGCTGCGACACGCCCTGTTCCGCCATCGTCACGCCGAACAGGCGGTTCATGCGGGCCATGGTGATCGGGTTATGGGTGATGATGACAAATCGCGTCTCGGTGGAGGCCGCCATCTCGTCCATCAGGTTGCAGTAGCGCTCGACATTGTGATCGTCGAGCGGCGCGTCCACTTCATCGAGCACGCAGATCGGCGCCGGGTTGGTGAGAAACACCGCGAAGATTAGCGCCATCGCCGTCAGCGCCTGCTCGCCACCCGAGAGCAGCGTCATGGTCTGTGGCTTCTTGCCCGGCGGGCGGGCGAGGATTTCAAGGCCTGCTTCCAACGGATCGTCGGATTCGATCAGCTGCAGCTCGGCCGTGCCGCCGCCGAACAGGTGGGTGAAGAGACGCTGGAACTGGGTGTTGACGACGTCGAAGGCGGCGATCAGGCGCTCGCGACCCTCGCGGTTCAGGCTCTGGATGGCGCCGCGCAGCTTGCGGATGGCGTCGATGACGTCGTCACGCTCCTTGATCAGCGCCGCCAGCCGGTCGCTCAGTTCCTTCTGTTCTTCCTCGGCGCGCAGGTTGACGGCGCCGAGCCGTTCGCGCTCCATCTTCAGCCGCTCAAGCTCGCGCTCGACCTCGCGCAGATGAGGCATCGCCTGCATGGCATCGAGACCGGCGAGCCTGAAGGCTTCGTGCGGGGCGACGTTCAACGCCTCGCGGATGCGCGCCTCGGTCTCCACGCGCTTTTCGCGGGCCGAGACTAGGCGCTCTTCGGCGCGGCCACGGCGTTCGCGGCTTTCGGCGAGCTCGGAGAGCGCAATCGCCGCCTTGTGATCGACATCGCGCTGCATCAGCTCGGCTTCGGCCAGAAGATCGGCGGCGGCGCGGCGTGCGTCGTCAGCCTTCTGCAGCTCGTTCAGCAGGCCCCGACGCTTGTCGTCGAATTCGTCCGGCGCCATTTCGAGATCGGCCGCTTCCTCGCGGGCTTCTTCCTCGCGGTCGCGCAGCGTCGCGATGTGGTCCTCGGCACTTGCCGCGCGCTGGCGCCAGGTCTCGCGCTCCTGGCCGATGGCGATGATGCGGCGCTGGCGGGCGTCGTTTTCGCGGTTCAGGCTCTCGTGGCGGGCACGGGCTTCGGCAAGGGCGCCGCGATCGGTCGCCACATCGGCCTGCTGCAGCCGCAGGCGCTCGTCGAGCGCGGAGAGATCCGGCGCGTCGTCGAGCTCGATGCGGGCGTTTTCCTCCTGGATGGCGATGTCTTCGAGCTGGCTCTGCAGCTGGCTGACGGCTTCGGCAATGACATCGCGGCGGCGGATGAGATCGCCGGAGGCGCGCTCGGCAGCCGCCAAGGCCTCGCGGGCTTCCGCCAGCTGGCGTGCGGCCATGCGCGCGGTATCGCGGGCCTCGGCCAGGCGATGTTCCTCGCCCGAGATCGCTTCGGCCGCGATCGCCAACTGCTCTTCAGCCTCGGTGAGCACGTCGCGGGCAATCGATGCTTCGCTCTCGAGCTCGGAGAGACGGTTCTTCTGTGCGAGACGGAGGGCGGCGGCACTCGGCGCGTCGGCGCCGGTGACGTGGCCATCCCAGCGGTAGACGGCACCATCGCGGGTGACGAGGCGCTGGCCGGGCTTCAGGCTCGCCATCAGGCCAGGTGCATCCGCGTCGGAGACGAGGCCGATCTGCTTGAGACGGCGGGCAAGGGCGGCGGGCGCGCGGACGTGTGTGATCAGAGGGGTGGCGCCTGACGGCAGCGCCGGATCGGCCGCGCCATCGCCATTTTCCGACCAGTGGGCGGGCGCCTTCGGATCGAGCGGGGATTCGAGATCGTCACCGAGGGCAGCACCCACGGCGGTCTCGAAACCGCGATCGACCTTGAGCTCATCGGCGACAGGCGCGAATTCGCCGGCGGTGGCGCCGGATGCCAGCATGCGCGAAATGGTGCGCGCTTCGGTCTCGATGGCGTTCAGCTGGGCGCGGGCCTGATCGACCGGCGCGCGCGACATCGCCTCCGTCTGGCGGGCAGCGGCCAGCGCCTGCTCGACCGCCTGGATGGCGGCTTCGGCCTCGGCCACCGCACTTTCGCCGGCTTCGACGACCATGCGCTTCTCGTCGGGATCGGGCAGCGTCGCGATGCGCTCGCCGATGCCTGACAGCTCGCGATTGGCCTCGTCCATCTGGCGCTCAAGGCGCATCTTGCGATCGGAGAGGTCGCGGATGGCGCGTTCGAGCTGGTTGCGGCCGGCGGCGGCCTCGGCGCGTTCCGATGTCAGGCCGGCGAAGATGCGCTCGCTGTCGGCAAGCTTGGCTGCGGCTTCCTCGAAGGCCTCGCGGGTCTCTTCCGCGTAACGGCCGGAATCGGCGAGGACCTCGTTGATCTCGGCTTCCTCGGCATCGAGGCGCTGCAGGATCTCGGCATTGTCGGCGACGAGCCGTTCCTCGCGCCTGATATCCTCCGAGAGCTGCGCCAGGCGGCGGGTGAGCTCATCGCGACGGCGCAGGATGCGGTTGGCGTCTTCTTCCAGCTGCGTCTTGGCGATCTGCAGGCGCTGCAGGGCAGCTGCTGCGCGGGCTTCGCCCTCGCGCAGTTCCGGCAGCTTGAGGCTCGATATCCCTTGCGACTTGGCGGCCTCCATCTGCATCTGCGCCTTTTCGGCGACGATGGAGGTGGCCTGGTTGAGCGCGCTGTCGGCCTCTGCTTCCGCCTCCTTGGCCTGCACCCAGCGGATATGCAGGAGCATCGCCTCGCGGGCGCGGATATCGGCGGAGAGCGACTTGAAGCGATTGGCCTGGCGGGCCTGGCGCTTCAGGCTCTCTATCTGGCTCTCGAGCTGCGACGTGACGTCGTCGAGACGTTCGAGATTGCTTTCTGCGGCGCGCAGGCGCAGCTCGGCCTCGTGGCGGCGTGAATGCAGGCCGGAAATGCCGGCGGCCTCTTCCAGCAACTGGCGGCGGGCCTGCGGCTTGGCCGAGATCAGCTCGCCGATACGCCCCTGCCCGACCATCGACGGCGAGCGGGCGCCGGTGGAGGCGTCGGCGAAGAGCAGCTGCACGTCCTTGGCGCGGCTTTCCTTGCCGTTGATGCGGTAGACCGACCCCTGCTCGCGCTCGATGCGGCGCGTGACCTGGATCTCGTCGCTATCGTTGAAGCCGGCAGGCGCGGTGCGGTCGGCGTTGTCGAGATAGAGTGCGACCTCGGCGGTGTTGCGGGCGGGACGATTGCCGGAACCGGAGAAGATCACGTCGTCCATGCCCGACGCGCGCATGTTCTTGTACGAGTTCTCGCCCATCACCCAGCGAAGCGCCTCGACAAGATTGGACTTGCCGCAGCCATTCGGCCCGACGACACCGGTCAGGCCGCGCTCGATGACGAATTCGGCGGGTTCGACGAAGGATTTGAAGCCGACGAGGCGGAGCTTGTTGAACTTCATGCGGTCGCCTCAGCCGGGCGCTGGCCCAACGAAAAAACGGGCGCACGGCTTCCGCCGTCGCCCGTCTTATAGGAACGGCTCAGCTTAAAGCAGGCTGTCGATAAGGGCCGACATGATGTCAACCGACATGTCTCCAGAGTAGCGCTTCCCGTTGATGAGGAAAGTCGGCGTGGCGTTGACGCCGAAATCCTTGGAACCCCGTTCCCGCGTCGCGTTCACTTCATCCAGCAGCTTCTGGTTCGTCAAGCACTTCGTGAAGCTTTCCTCACTAAATCCAGCGAGTTTGGACATCTGGAGGAGTGCGGTGCGGCCATCTTCGGCGGCGGCCCAGGTCTGCTGCTGCTTGAAGAGCATCGAGACCATCGGGAAATACTGCTCCGGCGTGCTCAGATCTTCGGGCTTGGACGGATTGCAGCGGGCCAGCATGAAGGCTGCGGCGGCGCGCGGGTCGAAGGGGAATTCGCGGATGATGAAGCGAGCCTTGCCGGTATCGACATACTTCTTCTTGATCTCGTCGAAGGTGGTGGTGTGGAAGTGCGCGCAATGCGGGCAGGTCATCGACATGTATTCGACGATGGTGACCTTGGCGTCTTCCTTGCCCAGCGCCATTTCCGGCAGTGCGCCCGGCTTCAGCACGGCTTCCATATCGACATCGCCGTCGGACTTCGGAATTTCCACAGCCGCATTGGCGCTGCTGAAGACCGCCAGGCTGGCGGTCGCGGCAGCTGCGCCGCCCAGGAGCTGGCGCTTGGTCAGTTGCATTTCGGACATCTGCATAATTTCCTCATAAATGAGAGTAGCGGCTGGAAGTGCGATATAACGGCTGATCGCCGCTAACAAGGCACGCATGAACGAGTTTCTTCAAACAATTGTGACCTTGATGGGACGAAGGGGCGGGAGTGGCAAGCAACTCTTGATTTTATTTGGCGCGGAAGGCGGCCGAATCGCTTCTAAGGCTGGTCAGCGCCCCTTCTTCCCCAACACCGCCGTGCCCAGCCGCTTCACCGCCTCGCGCAGCTTCTCATTGTCGATGCCCTCCATCATCCCCTCCAGCCGGCGGGCCGCCTCGCCTTTCAGCGGTGGTGGGGTGCGGGGGCGTTTGAAGGCCTGGGAGACCGGCTTCTGGACGATGCGGATCTGGTGGACGGCGGAGAAGCCGAAGAAGCTGTTGATGCGCTGGATGAGTTCGCCCTGCGCATGCGTGAGAAACAGCGCGCGGGCGCCTTCGCAGGCGATGGTCAAAACGCCGGGACGGAAGCTGCCGTCATCGCCGCCGCGCGCCCAGGCGATCTTTTCCGGGCGGGTGCAATCGGCGAAATCCTCGCCGGCGATCTCGTCCCAGGAGCCGAGCAGCGCCGTGTTGATGCCGGCGCGCTTGGCAAGCACGGGATCGATCAGGCCGTTGGCCAGTTCGGAGATCTGTTTTTCACCTCGTGCACGAGGCGCCTGCCCGTTAGCCACCATTGCTCCATTTCGCCTTCAGCGAACGCCCCCGCCTCTCAAGAGATCACGAAACGCCCGCCAGTCGTGTCCGCCATTTACCAGCAGCAGGCGTGCTACGACAATGCAGAAAGCGAAAAAGGCCACGGAGAGCATCTGCAAAGGGAAAACGCCTTTGTCGCGGGAATGCAGATATGCAGTCAACAACACGCCATTGCCGCTGATAAAGACAATCACCGACAAGACATAGAACATCACCGCGCTTGTGAACATGAAGGCGAGCCGCGACCTTCTTGAGGGCTGCCGGGCAGGCCTCAGCTCCTTCTCGAGCCATCGCAGGACCCCGCTAACCATTGCCGGGAGACTGCCGCTTTTCGGCGACAGCAGCCTGCCGATGCGGTCCAACAGCCGTAGGATGATGTAGACACAGGCCAATGCCGCCACCGCGGAAGCCAGCGTTGGCGAAAATTCAAAAAGAGCGTTCAGGTTCATATTCACATTCCCTTGGTTTGCCGAGTTTCATCAATCCCCAGCTTACTCGTGTCGGACCATTGCGGACGGCGTGCCATTCCCTATCTTCGGACGGAATGAACGCACGCACATCATCGGCCATTTCGGCCCCCTCCGCAAAGCCCCTGCTCGATTGGTACGATCGCCATCACCGCGACCTGCCCTGGCGCGTTTCGCCGCCGATGGCGAGCCGCGGGATCAAGGCCGATCCTTATCATGTGTGGCTTTCCGAGGTGATGCTGCAGCAGACGACGGTTCCCGCAGTCAAAGCCTATTTCCTGAAATTCCTCGCGCGCTGGCCGACGGTTGGCGATCTTGCCGCAGCGCCCAGCGAGGACGTGATGGCGGCATGGGCAGGGCTTGGCTATTACGCGCGTGCCCGCAACCTGAAGAAATGCGCGGAGGCCGTGGCGTACGAACATGGCGGCGTGTTTCCGGATACGGAGGAAGGACTGAAGGCGCTGCCCGGGATCGGCGATTATACGGCAGCGGCCGTGGCGGCGATCGCATTTAACCGGCAGGCTTCCGTGATGGACGGCAATATCGAGCGGGTGATCTCGCGGCTTTATGCGATCTCGACGCCGCTGCCTGCAGCCAAGCCGTTGATGAAGCAGAAGGTGGCGCTGCTGACGCCATCCGATCGGCCTGGCGATTTCGCCCAGGCGATGATGGATCTCGGCGCGACGATCTGCACGCCGAAGCGGCCCGCCTGCGCGCTCTGTCCCTTCAACGGGTCGTGCGAGGCGCTGGCGCTGCACGATCCCGATCATTTCCCGGTCAAGGCCGCCAAGAAGGCGAAGCCCGTTCGCGTCGGTGCCGCCTTCGTGGCGGTGACTGATGATGGCGAGGTTTTGTTGCGGCGCAGGATCGAGAGCGGGCTGCTTGGCGGCATGACCGAGGTGCCGACGACGGGCTGGACGGCGCGGATCGACGGCGAGACCTCGGCCGACGCCGCCCCCTTCCCGGCCGACTGGCAGCCATCGGGCACCGTCACCCATGTGTTCACCCATTTCGAGCTCAGGCTTTCGATCTGGCGCGTGGCAATCCCCGCGAGGATCGAAGGGGATGACGGATGGTGGGAGCCGGTTACAAATCTTGACGCGCAGGCATTGCCCACAGTCATGAAAAAAGCGATCACATCGGCTATTCCACGCGCGTTTCAACAGTCCAAGGACGGATAAATGCCTATTGATCATATCGTTTTCGATATCGGAAAAGTTCTTATCCATTACGACCCGAACATTCCCTTCAGCCGCATCATTCCGGATGCCGCCGAGCGGCAGTGGTTTTTCGACAATGTCTGCACCCACGACTGGAACATCGAGCAGGATCGCGGCCGCACATGGGCGGATGCCGAGGCGCTTTTGATCGAGACGCATCCCGATCGCGAAGAGCATATCCGCGCCTTCCGCAAGCACTGGCACGAGATGGTGTCGCATTCCTACGACGACAGTGTCGCCATCATGGAAGGGCTGATCGCCGAGGGCCGCGACGTGACGATGCTGACGAACTTCGCTTCCGACACGTTCCGCGAGGCGCAGGTGCGCTTTCCTTTCCTCACCAAGCCGCGCGGCGTTACCGTTTCCGGCGATATCGGCCTGATCAAGCCCGACATCGCGATCTACGAAGCGCATACCGAGAGCTTCGGCCTCAACCCGGCGGCGACGATCTTCATCGACGATTCGGCACCCAACGTGGAAGGCGCCAAGACGGCGGGATGGGACGCGGTGCTCTTCACCGGCGCCGAGCAGCTGCGCGCCGATCTTGCAGAACGCGGCGTGAGGGTCTGACCATGGCATTCGATCCAGTCAAGGAAATCACCCTGTTTCACGACGCGATCAACAGGCTCGACTACCAGATGATCGAGGACTATTTCGCCGAGGACGCGACCTACGTCTCGAACGGCGTCGGCAGTCTTTCGGGCCGCGACGAGATCATGACGGCGTTTCGCAAATATTTCGACGACTATCCCGACCAGACGGCGTTCAACACGCTTGTCGAGCGCGTCAGCCCCTATGCCGGACGCGCGGTATGGTCGGTGCGCGCCACCCACAGCAAGACCGGCAAGCCGCTGGTGCGCGAGGGCGAGGAAACGATCACCTTCAACGAAGAGGGCCGCGTGACGCGGGTGGACGTGAAGGATTACCAGGACTTCTAAGCCTCCCTCCCGGCGTGAAGAGAAACCGCAAATCTCTCATCGCCTTAGGAACAATCAGCGCCGTTGACGGTTTTGTGAGGACCCGCGCATGACGCGGTTTCGAGCAAACGATAAGTCAGCCGTGCTGACGGGAGGTTATGATGGGTAGAGGTATCTTGCTGTGGTTTCTGGGCGTTCCGATCCCGCTGATCCTGATCATCCTGCTGTTCTGGCACTAGGGGGTCGGCGATGTCCTTTACCTCCTCCACCGTGGTGACCGACGCACCACTGGAATCATCGGCTCCCGCCGTCAGCTGGGGGCCGATCATCGCGGGCACGCTGGCCGCCACCGCGATCTCGTTGATCTTCATCCTGATCGGCTCCGGCCTTGGCCTGACCATGGTATCGCCCTGGTCGCATGACAACGCCTCGCTGACCACGATCGGCGCAACGGCCGCGATCTGGCTGATCGTCGTGCAATGGGTTTCGGCCGCACTCGGCGGCTACCTGACCGGGCGGTTGCGGACCAAATGGGTCGGCGTCCACACCTACGAGGTTTTCTTCCGCGATACCGCGCATGGCTTCCTCTCCTGGGCGCTGGCAACCGTGGTCGTTGCCGGATTGCTGGGATCGGCGCTGTCGTCGGTGATCAGCACCGGCACGCAGGCCACCGCAACAGCCGTGGGTGCCGTCGGCGCCGCGGGTGCCGGGGCGGCTGTGAGCGCCAGCGATGGCACGAGCGGTTTCTCGCCCGCCTATTTCACCGACGCCTTGCTGCGCCCGGCCAATACGGCGCCGGCAGCGGGCAACCAGAGTGATGAGGCGGTCAATGCCCAGGTGACGAGTGTGCTGGTGAACGGCATTGTCGACGGCAAGCTTTCGGCCGACGACCAGGCCTTTGTCGAGCAGGTGGTTTCGGCCCGCACCGGCCTTTCCGCGACCGATGCCAAGGCACGCGTCGATGCCATCATGAAGCGGATCGACGACGCCAAGCTTGCCGCCAAGGAGGCTGCGGATAACGCCCGCAAGACGGCTTCGGCGGTTGCCCTGTTCGGCGCGCTGTCGCTGTTCGTCGGCGCCTTCATCGCCAGTGTCGCCGCCGCAATCGGCGGACGCCAGCGCGACGAGGACGAAGAGCGGATGGCGTTGCTGCGCCGCTAAGCGGTGAAGCTGAAAACTGAAAAGACGCTCGGAGCGATCCGGGCGTCTTTTGTTTTTCTCGGAAGTCCAGAACTGAAGACGCCCGGGGTATGATCCCGGGCGCCTTTTGCCGTCTTCCGCAACTGGAGGTACAAAAACCGGTCGACGGCAGTCTCGATCGGGCCTTTCGCGGATCAGCCCGCGTTTGCCAGATCACTGCGGATGACGGCCCTGAGATCGTCGATCGGGCGCAGGGATTGCCCATCGTCGAAGTGCCAGAATGTCCATCCGTTGCATGCGTCGAAACCCTGGACCTTTGCGCCCATTCTGTGGATCGAACCCGCCTCGCCGCCAGCCGTGACCGTGCCGTCGGCGCGAACGATCGCGCTATAGCGGCGCTTGGCGTCGGTCAGCACCTGGCCGGGCTTGATGAGGCCGCTTTCGACCAGCGTGTTGAAGGCCACGCGGACCTCCTGCTTCTTGCCGGTCATAACAGTCAGTTCCGCCTTGCCGAGCGGCTCGACGGCCTCGATGCGGGCGGAAGCCGCGTCGATGTAATCCTGTTCGCGCTCGATGCCGACGAAGTGGCGGCCGAGGCGCTTGGCGACGGCGCCCGTGGTACCCGAACCGAAGAACGGATCGAGGATGATGTCGCCGGGCTTGGACGAGGCCATGATGACACGGGCGAGCAACGCTTCCGGCTTCTGCGTCGGATGCACCTTCTTGCCGTCCTCTCCCTTCAGGCGCTCATGACCGTTGCAGATCGGGAACAGCCAGTCGGAGCGCATCTGCACGTCGTCGTTGGAGGCCTTCAGCGCATCGTAGTTGAAGGTGTAGCCCTTGGCCTTGGCGTTCGGGCTCGCCCAGATCATCGTCTCATGCGCGTTCTGGAAGCGACGGCCCTTGAAGTTCGGCATCGGGTTGGTCTTGCGCCAGACGATGTCGTTCAAGATCCAGAAGTTCAGATCCTGCAGCGTGGCGCCGACGCGGAAGATGTTGTGATAGGAGCCGATGACCCAGAGCGTGCCCGTCGGCTTCAGCACGCGGCGGCAGGCGAGCAGCCAGGCGCGGGTGAAGGCATCATAGGCTTCGAAGGAGGCGAACTGGTCCCATTCGTCGTCGACCGCATCGACCAGCGACTGATCGGGACGATGCAGATTGCCGCCGAGCTGCAGGTTATAGGGCGGATCGGCGAAAATGACGTCTACGGAATGGGTCGGGAGGGCTTCAAGAGCGGCAACGCAATCGCCCTTGATGATCGTGTCGATCCAGCTGTCCGGCTTTGCGGAGGCCTTGAGATCGGCAAGCGGAAATACTGACGCCATCTTTTAACTCGCTCATACACATTACGCTCTTACTGTCTGTTATGGTTACTCATCTTGGTTACCAAAGCCTGAACCGGGGTACGATTTCGGGAAAAAATTCAGTTCGAGGGCAAAGCGCATGCGGATGCGGTAGTCTTGCGGCATGAGGAAAAGCGAAGCGCTCGAACGTCTGAAGAGCAATGCCGAGGCGGTGCGCGCACTCGGCGCAACCTCGCTTTACCTGTTCGGCTCGGTTGCCCGCGACGAGGCGAAACAGGCAAGCGACATCGACCTCTTCATCGATTACGACCCCAAGAGCCGCTTCAAGGCCTTCGATCTTATCGGTATCAAGCTGATGCTTGAGGAGAAGCTCGAGACGCCTGTCGACATCGCCACGCGAGACGGCCTGCATCCGCGTTTGAGAGCGCGGATCGAATCCTCGGCGATGCAGGTTTTCGCTGCCCGCCGAGCCTGTTTGCAAAAAGGTAACTCGCCTTTGCCTTGGATATGGGCTCTCCTCCGCCCGTCACGCTGAGCAGCGTGAGTCGAGGATTCAGGGAGGCAGAGTTGCAAATAGCTACGGCCCAGACCTTTGTGTCATCCGACATTGCAGCCAATGTCGCCGCAATACGAGACCTGATCCGGCAAGCTGCTTCGGCCGGGGCGCGATTGATCAATTTCTGCGAAGGCGCTCTTTCCGGATACGGAAAGATGCAGATCATGAGCCCCGAGGACTGGTCGACATTCGATTGGGAGGCGCAGCGAGCCGCTCTCCGCTCCATCGCCGAAATCTGCGGTGAACTTAGTATATTCGCAGTGGTCGGTGGGGCACACCGCTTCTCAGAGAGCCGCCCGCCCCACAACAGTCTCTACGTCTTTTCCGACGCCGGCGGGTTGATCAATCGATACGACAAGCGCTTCCTTTCCAACTCGGAACTCCAAGGTTGGTATACACCCGGCACAGCACCGGTCGTTTTTGATGTCGATGGTTATCGCTTCGGCTGCGCGATCTGCATAGAATCACAGTTTCAGGAGGTATTCAGCGAATATGAGCGCCTCGGCGTGGACGCGGTTCTGTTTTCTTCCTACGGCGTCCCGCCGCGTTTCCAGACAGTCCTCAGAGCGCACGCGGATTTGAACTGCATCTGGATTGGCGCCGCCACGCCCGTGCAGAAAGCCCATAAGGGACCGGCGGGCACAATCGGCCCCGACGGAGAGTGGGTAGTGCAATGCCCCGCGGCGCCGGAACCCGGTTTTGCCGTGGCGACATTGGACCGGGATGATCCAGTCTACGACATACCGCTCAAGAAGGCCCGTCCGTGGCGGGCCAAGGCAAGGCAGGGCGAGATCTATCGCACGCAAATGCGCGATGATGGCGAGAACGACGACCGCACCCAGTATTGAGGCCGACTAACCCACCACATCATGCACCGCCCGGCTATCGGCCGGCGCCTCTCCCCGCTCGTTCATCCCGTAATCGCGGATCACATGGCCGATGCGCAAACGATAATCCGCGAAGATGCCACCTCGGCCGGCGGCCTGGGCGGCGCGGTGGTGTTCGAGGTTGCGCCAGCGTTTGACCGCGTCCTCGTCGCGCCAGAAGGAGAGCGAGAGCAGCTTGCCGCGCATGGTCAGGCTTTCGAAGCGCTCGATGGAGATGAAGCCATCCATCATCTCCAATTCGGACCGCAGTTCGCCGGCAAGGTCGAGATAGGTGTGGCGCTCGCCCATATAGGGCAGAACTTCGAAGATGACGGCGATCATGGCAGCACCTTTACGGCGTGGGGAAGCGAGACGTTCTTCAGGAAGATCCGGTCTTCCTTCAGGATGAAGCGTTCGCGACGAGCGAATTCATAATTCTCGCGGCCGAGCGGATCGGCGGCAAGGCGGGCGCGGTAGGCTTCGTAGGCAGCGAGGCTTTCGATGTTGTAGACGCCGTAGGCCGTGGTTGCCGAACCCTCGTGCGGGGCGAAATAGCCGATGAGGTCGGCTCCGTTGCGCGGGATGGCGTGGCCCCAGTTGCGCGCGTATTCGGCGAAGGCATCCTTTTTGAACGGGTCGATTTCATAGCGGATGAAGCAGGTGATCATCTTTTTTCTCCTTGATTGCAGGATGGTTTTGCCATGTTGCGGGACGGAGATGCTTCGGCTACGGTCGAAGTATGGAAGATGAGATCCTGAGGAGGTGAGCCGTGAAGGAAGGACCTGATATCGCCCAGATTGGCGCGCTGATCGGCGACCCCGCGCGTGCCAACATGCTGGCCGCGCTGACGGGCGGGAAGGCGCTGACGGCGACCGAGCTCGCCGCTGTCGGTGGCATCACGCTGCAGACGGCGAGCGCGCATCTCGCCAAGCTCGAGGCCGGCGGGCTGCTCCTTCCCCGCAAGCAGGGGCGGCACCGCTATTTCACGCTTGCTGATGAAACTGTCGCGCGGCTGATCGAAAGCATGATGGGCTTTGCGGCGAGCCGCGGGCATCTGCGCCACCAGCCGGGGCCGAAGGAGCCGGCGCTGCGCAAGGCGCGGATCTGCTACGACCATCTGGCCGGCGATTACGGGGTGCGGATGCTGGATAGTCTCGTCGCCAAGGGCGCGATCGACGCCGTGGGCGACGGGCTGGCGCTGACCGCGAAGGGCGAGGAGACGTTTCAGTGCGTCGGGATTAACGTCGCCGACCTCAAAGCGTCGCGGCGGCCGCTCTGCCGCTCATGCCTCGATTGGAGCGAGCGGCGGGCGCATCTGGCCGGCAGTCTCGGCAAGGCGCTGCTGGCGAATTTCTTCGACAAGGGTTGGGCGCGGCGCACGGCGGGCAGTCGCTCGGTGATCTTTTCGCCCGATGGAGAGCGGCAGTTTCTGGCGCTGTTTCCGGTGGAGACGCCAGTCGCGGCCTGAAGCGCGGCGCGCTTCAGGCTCTTGTTTTTGCGCATGTCTTTGTCCCGAAACCGGGAACCACTTTCGGGAGACATGCGTCAGCTTGGCGCGACCAACACATCGGCAAAACCGCGCTCGGCGATATCGTTGCAGAGTTCGCTCCATTCGCACTCGTCGCAAGCCTTGCGGATCGTGCCGAGAGCGAAATTGCGGCGCAGGCGTTTCAGCAGCGCCGCGTCGGGATAGATGCGGGTGCCCTTCCAGACCGCCATCCCCAACAGACGGCCGACGGCTTGCGCCGCCGCCCTGTCCCGCGCCACGACGCTTTCGTTGTGGCAATGCGCCGCCGCTCCTGAAAGCAGCGGCGCGCAGATATCGTCGGGGCCGTCGACCAGCTCGATCTCCTCGCCCGACGACAGGCGCCGGGCGATGCGGATGTAATTCTCGGTGAAGGCGGGTGTGTAGCCTTCACCGACGAAGGTCAGCATGCAGAGCAGGTGGTGGGCGCGCAGGCGAACGGTCATTTCAGCGGCCGGTGTAGATCCTGATACCCTTCAGCACGGCTGCCGCCAGCGCCGACTTCAGCACCGCGCCCAGGATGAAGGGGGCAGCGCCGAGCAGCCAGGCTTTTTCCATGCCGAGCAGGTTTGCGAGCCACAGGCCACCGATCGCCAGGCACAGGATGTTGGCGGCGAAGTGGGCTGCGAAGCTGCGGATCACGGCATCGCCGGTCCAGCCGCGCGCGGCAAGCCAGCCGACAAGGGCGGCGATCACGGGGAAGGATGCGAGATAGCCCGCCGTCGGGCCGGCGAAGGGGGCGAGACCGCCGGCGCCACCGGCCAGAACCGGGAAACCCATGGCTGCTTCAGCGAGCCAGGCCAGCACCGTCGCCGCGCCGAGGCGCCAGCCGTAGAGCGCGCCGATCATCGTCACCGCGAAGGTCTGCATGGTGATCGGCACCGGCACCATCGGCACCGAGATCTGCGAGGCGAGCGCCAGGATGAGCGTGCCCGCCAGCACGAAGACGGCCTTGATGGCGGCCGGGCGGGCGGCGAGGCGCAGCGGGTCGAAACGGAACTCCTGGGATTGATCGAACAGGGACATGAACTCTCCTTCTCAAATTATAGATAATTTTTGATTCCCATCTATTTTATGAGAGAGATTTTTCGCGATGGCAAGCGGGTACGATGCGATTGCGCGGTGGACAAGCGGGATCACACGCAGGATCGGCGGCGAAAGTGAGCGCAAATGCGCACATTTCTAGGCGATTCACGCCGACAACAAATTATCTATAATTTTGAGAAATCAGCCGACGATGGCGAAGGATTCGCCGTTTTCGCCGCTCTTGTTGGTGGATTTCGGCGCGCGGCCGATCCACTGGACGTGGCGCTCGAGGATGCCGGCCGCCTCTTCCGCCCTGCCCTGGCGCAAGGCCACGAGGATGGCGCGGTGGTCGTGGTCGGTGCGCTTTTCCCAGCCCGAACGCCAGGCGGAAAACAGAAAGCGGGCGCTGGCGGCGTGGAGATCGTCGATCGAGGCGAGCAGACGGCTCATGTTGCAGGGTGTTAGGATTAATCGATGGAAGCGGCGATTGGCCTCTTCCCAGGCGTGAACGTCGGCCGCGGCATCGCCCTCGCGGGTCGCCTCCTCGGCGGCGTCCAGAATGGCGGGCGTCAGGTGCTTGGCGGCGTGGCGCAGCGCCAGCACTTCGAGTGCGGCGCGCATCTCGGCCACTTCGCGCACTTCCTTGATATCGAAGGAGGCGACGCGAACGCCGCGACGCGGCTCGCTGATCGCCAGCCCCTGGGCCTCCAGGCGGCGGAAGGCTTCGCGCACGGGCACGTGGCTGGCGCCGAACTCCTCGGCGATATGGTCCTGGCGCAGACGGAAGCCGGCCGGCAGTTCGCCGCGAACGATGCGGTCGGCGAGCACGCGGCTGATGCGGCTTGCGATTGTGTCTTCCGGTTCCTTGGCCATAATCATCCATTAAATGGCGAGCCGTGGCTTGTCGAGATGGCTTGTCGAGGCGGCAAGCGTCTGCATCCGCAGGCATTTCAATTGAGCGCAACCCTAGCCATCCGGCGACCGCAGGCCAGCCATGACACCCGGCCGGTTGAGATCGGGCGAGGCATCGTGTAAAGCCGCAGCATCCCCTAAACCAAGGCCCCTCTAACGAAGGCTTGAGACTTATATGAACGGCTTCGACCTCATCCTTTTCGACTGCGACGGCGTGCTGGTCGATTCCGAAATCATCGCGGCGGACGTGGAGTCCAAGCTTCTGACGGAGGCCGGCTACCCGATCAGCATCGAGGAGATGGGCGAGCGATTCTCCGGCATGACCTGGCAGAACATCCTCATGGAAGTGGAGCGCGACGCCAGCATCCCGCTCTCGGCCTCGCTGCTCGACAAGTCTGAGAAGCTGCTCGACATGCGGCTTGCTTCCGACGTGCAGGCGATCGCGGGCGTCGAGGCGGCCATCAAGCGCATTGATCTCAAGCGCTGCATCTGCTCGAACTCCTCCAGCGCGCGGCTCACCATGATGCTGTCCAAGGTGGGGCTCAGCCAGTTCTTCGCGCCGAACATCTTCTCGGCCAAGGACCTCGGCGCCGACCGCGTCAAGCCGAAGCCCGATATCTTCCTGCACGGCGCCAAGCAGATGGGCGCTTCGCCGTCGCGCTGCGTGGTGGTCGAGGATTCCGTGCACGGCGTCCATGCAGCCCGCGCCGCCGGCATGCGCGTGATCGGCTTCACCGGCGCCTCGCACACCTACCCCTCGCATGCCGACCGGTTGACGGATGCGGGTGCGGAGACGGTGATTTCGCGGATGGTGGATCTTCCGGGTGTGGTTGCGGCGCTGGCGGAGTGGGAAGGCGTGGCCTGAGTTTGGATTGAGGACTTGAGGGGTGACTTGTTGGCGCTGTGCCGTGAAGCCCCCTCATCCGACCCTTCGGGCCACCTTCTCCCCTATGGGGCGAAGGAGAGGTTGAGCGAGCGGCCAGCCCCGAGTCTCTTCTCCCCAGCGGGGAGAAGGTGGCGGCAGCCGGATGAGGGGGCCACACGGCACCACCTCAAACTTTGAAATCGCGACGCAACTGCAACCGCGATCCCCTACCCCAAAAACCTTTAGCTAGACTTCATCTTGCCCTTGCCCTTGGCAGGCGCGCCCTGGTCGAAGCCGACGTTGACGCGGACCAGTGCGCCGGAGCCGACGGGCAACTTGATGTCGTCCTTGCGGAACAGGACCTGGGTGGCGCCGGTCGGGTCGATCTGGGCGGGGAAGTTGGTGACTTCGGAATAGAGCGCGTCCTCGCCGTCGAAGACGGAGATGCGGATCGGGAGCGTGACGTTGCCACCGGTGCCGGCCGGGCCCGCGACGACGCGGACCTGCGCCACGACGGTCATGACGAGGTTCTGGTCGTTCAGCGTGCACTGGCGCGTGTAGTTGCCGATCGAGGCCTGGAAGGAGAGCTTGTCGGGCGCGCCGGTCTTGGCGCCGCCGGCGTAGCGGTAGAGGATCGCGTCGGCGTCCTTCATGTAGATGGTTGGGCAAGCGCCCTGGACGACGCGCGCCGTGGTGCCGGATGCCGTGGTGGCGGTGCCGATCGACGGGTCGTTGGAGGACGGGTTGGCAGGCGACATCGGCATGATCTGGCCGGTGGCGCCGGAGGGGGCCGTTTCCGCCGTCTTCGTCTCGCCACCGCCCATCCCGAGCGAGTTGCAGCCGACCAGAACAGCCGCGAAGGATACGGAAGCGATAAGACGAGAGACCTTGCCGAGCACGATTATTCCACCCTCTTCACAAAGTTTTTTGCCAGGCCTGCTGAGTGAAAACAGGGCCTTTCGTGACAGTTTGCGATGGTCTATATCAGCGGCGCAAACAAAAATCGATTGGGTAAGCACTGTTTTGATGCACATTTCGGGATTGCAGCCGGCGAAGGCCAGAGCTGCGGCCAAAGGGCGGCGCGACACAGGTTTTCTCTTCAATCCGGATTTTATCTAGGCCGGCACATCAAGGATGACGACAGTGGAATATATCTCGACCCGCGGCAAAGCCCCTGCTCTCGGTTTCTGCGATGCATTGCTGGCGGGTCTGGCGCGTGACGGTGGCCTCTATGTGCCGCGCGAATGGCCGCAATTCTCCAAGAAGGAAATCCGGGCGCTGCGCGGCAAGAGCTACCAGGAAATCGCCTTCACCATCCTGTCGCCGTTCACCAACGGTGAAATCCCTGAAGACACGTTTCGGGCGATGATCGACGAAGCCTATGGCACCTTCCGCCATCCGGCGATCGCACCTTTGGTGCAGACCGGCCCGAACAGCTTCGTCATGGAGCTCTTCCACGGCACGACGCTCGCCTTCAAGGATGTGGCGATGCAGCTTCTGGCGCGGCTGATGGACTATGCGCTGGAAAAGCGCGGCGAACGCGCCACCATCGTCGGCGCCACCTCGGGCGATACGGGCGGGGCCGCGATCGACGCATTCGCCGGCCGCGAGCGCACCGACATCTTCATTCTCTTCCCGCATGGCAAGGTTTCGCCGGTTCAGCAGCGGCAGATGACGACGTCGACGGCGTCGAACGTGCATGCGCTCGCCGTCGAGGGCAATTTCGACGATTGCCAGAACCTCGTGAAGGCGATGTTCAACGATGGCGCGTTCCGCGACAAGGTGAAGCTTTCGGGCGTCAACTCGATCAACTGGGCGCGCATCATGGCGCAGATCGTCTATTATTTCACGACGGCGATCACACTGGGCGCACCCGACCGGAAGGTCTCGTTCACCGTGCCGACCGGCAATTTCGGCGATATCTTCGCCGGTTACTGCGCCAAGCGCATGGGCCTGCCGATCGGCAAGCTGGTCGTCGCCACCAATGAAAACGACATCATGGCGCGCACGATCAAGACCGGCCGCTACGAGATGAAGGACGTCAAGGCGACGACCTCGCCGTCGATGGATATCCAGATCTCGTCGAACTTCGAACGGCTGCTGTTCGAGGCCTATGGTCGCGATGCGTCGAAGGTTCGTGCCGCCATGGACAGCCTGAAGCAGTCGAACGGCTTCGACATTTCCGCCGATGCCATGTCCTTCATCAAGAAGGATTTCCGCGCCGGCCGCGCCAGCGAAAAGCAGGTCGCCGAGACGATCAAGACCACGCTCGAAAAGACCGGCTATCTGCTCGATCCGCATTCGGCGATCGGTGTTTTCGTGGCCGACAAGCATGAAAAGGCCAATTCGCCGATGGTGACGCTGGCCACCGCGCATCCGGCTAAGTTCCCCGCCGCCGTAAAATCCGCATCCGGTATTGACCCCGCGCTTCCGACGTGGCTTGCTGATTTGATGGACAAGGAGGAGCGCTTTCAGATCGTTAAGCCCGAGCTCAAAGAGGTAGAAACATTTATCGACGAGCATTCCCGGGCCTAATCGGCAGAAGGCGCAGAAAGATAGCCAATGACAGTTGAGTGCACCCGGCTCAAATCCGGGCTGACAGTAGTGACACAGACCATGCCGCACCTCGAAAGTGCAGCACTCGGGGTCTGGATCAAATCAGGTTCGCGCAACGAGACGACAGACGAGCATGGAATTGCCCACCTGCTCGAGCACATGGCCTTCAAGGGAACCGCGCGCCGCAGCGCCCGCGAGATCGCCGAACAGATCGAGGATGTCGGTGGCGAAGTAAACGCCGCCACCTCGACCGAAACAACCTCCTACTACGCGCGCGTCCTGAAAGACCACGTGCCGCTCGCCGTCGATATCCTGGCTGACATCCTCACCGAATCCGCTTTCGAAGAGGAAGAGCTGGAGCGTGAGAAGCAGGTCATCCTGCAGGAAATCAACGCCGCCAACGACACGCCCGATGATGTGGTGTTCGACCGGTTTTCCGAAGTCGCCTACCGCGACCAGACGCTCGGCCGCGCCATTCTCGGCACGCCGCAGACGGTGGTGTCCTTCACGCCGCAGCAAATCCGCGGCTATCTCAGCCGCAACTACACGACCGACCGCATGTTCGTGGTCGCCGCCGGCGCCGTGCAGCATGACGAGTTCGTGCGCATGGTCGAGGAGCGATTCGCTTCGTTGCCGACGGCGCCGAGTGCCACGCCGGTCATGGACCCCGCCAAGTATATCGGCGGCAACATCCGCGAGACACGCGACCTGATGGACGCCCAAATCCTGCTCGGCTTCGAGGGCAAGGCCTATCACGCGCGCGACTTCTACTGTTCGCAGATCCTCGCCAACATCCTCGGCGGCGGCATGTCGTCCCGCCTGTTCCAGGAAGTGCGCGAAATCCGGGGCCTCTGCTATTCGATCTATGCCTTCCACTGGGGCTTCTCCGACACCGGCATATTCGGCATTCATGCCGCGACCGGCGGCGAGAACCTGCCGGAACTGGTGCCTGTCATCATCGACGAGCTGCACAAGTCGGCGACCTCGATCGACCAGAAGGAAATCGAGCGTGCCCGCGCGCAAATCCGCGCACAGCTTCTGATGGGCCAGGAAAGCCCGGCGGCGCGCGCCGGCCAGGTGGCACGGCAGATGATGCTCTACGGCCGGCCGATCTCCAATCCTGAAATGATGGAGCGGCTGGAAGGCATCACCATCGAACGCCTGACCGACCTTGCGGGCCGGCTGTTCTTCGACACCGTGCCGACGCTTTCGGCGATCGGCCCGCTCGAGCATCTGGCGCCGATGGAAGACATCGCCGCGTCGCTCACCTCGCCTGCCCCACAGGGCAAGCAAGCCGTAATTTGAACCTGCATTCGCGTTGCCGGGAGTGATCGATGCCAAAATCGGTGTTTCGGTTCCTGTCTCGGCAGCCGGAAGCAGTTGAAATCGAAGACGCCAATTATGTGCTGCGGCTGCCGCGCTACCAGGATTTCAACCAGTGGCACAAGCTGCGGTCGGCAAGCCGCGGCTTTCTCGAACGCTGGGAGCCGACCTGGCGCCGCGACGAGCTGACGGAGGGCTCGTACCGGGCCCGCGTCATTCGCGGCAAGCAGGAATATGCGTCCGGACAGGCCGTTCCGCTGCTGCTTTTCCACCGTGAAAACATGACGCTGCTCGGCGGCATCACCATCGGCTACATCAGGCGCGGGGCGGCACAGAGCTGCATGATCGGCTACTGGATGGGCGAAGCACATGCCGGCCAGGGCCATATGTTCGCCGCACTTCAATTGGTTATACCCTACATCTTCGCAGGCCTTGAGTTGCACCGTATCGAAGCAGCCTGTATTCCAGACAATGCTCGGAGCATCCGCCTGCTTGAAAAAGCCGGGTTTCAGCGGGAAGGCTATCTGCGCGGATACTTGAAGATCAACGGTCAGTGGCATGATCACGTGATGTTTTCACTGCTCGCCACCGATACGGATAAAGGCAGGATAACCGACAGCCGATGACCAACAAACGCATGCTGCACCCATCACCATCTGGACGTCTCGTCGCGGTGATCGCAGCGCTTTTCCTGTCAGCTTTGGCGCTGATGGCAGGGGTCGCGCAGGCGGCCGAACCGGTGAAGATTTCCCGCGACGACACCGCGCTCGATCTGACCAAGACCACCGAGATCTACGCCAACCAGGGCGAGGCCTTTCAGGTTTCGACCGCGGCCGGCGCCGACGGCATCCGCCGGCGCATCGAGGTGCGGTCCAGTTCCGGCAACCACCAGGGCGACTGGGCGGTCTTCGCGCTCGCCAACGTTTCCGACGAGCAGCTGGAGCGCGTCATCGTCGCACCGCATTTTCGTCTGGTGAATTCCAAGCTGTTCTGGCCCGACCTCGGGTCGCAGCGCATCATCGCGATCACGCCGAGCGAAGGCTTCGCGCTCGACCGGCAGCCGAGCGACGATTCCGACGTCTTCCGCATCACGCTCAACCCGGGCTCCGTCATCACCTTCGTCGCGGAGCTTTCGACACCGGAACTGCCGCAGATCTATCTGTGGGAACCCGACGCCTACAAGGACACGATCAACGCGTTCACGCTCTATCGCGGCATCGTGCTTGGGATTGCCGGCCTTCTGGCGGTGTTCCTCACCATCCTTTTCGTCGTCAAGGGCACGTCGATGCTGCCGGCGACGGCCGCACTCGCCTGGGCGGTGCTCGGCTATATCTGCGTCGATTTCGGCTTTCTCGGCAAGCTCGTCAGCATCGCTTCGGCCGACCAGCGAATATGGCGCGCCTGCGCGGAAGTGGCGCTGGCATCGAGTTTCGTCATCTTCCTCTTCACCTATCTCAACCTCAACCGCTGGCATACGCATCTCGGCTACGTGACGCTGGCCTGGGTGCTGGGTCTGGCGCTGCTCTTCGGCGTCGCGATCTACGATCCGGCCATCGCCGCCGGTATCGCCCGCCTCTCCTTCGCGCTCACCGCGACGCTGGGCCTGCTGCTCATCATCTATCTCGGCCTCAACCGCTATGACCGCGCCATCCTGCTCGTGCCCGCCTGGGCGCTGATCCTGGTATGGCTGTTCGGCGGCTGGCTGACGATTACCGGCCAGCTCGACAACGACATCATCCAGCCGGCGCTCGGCGGTGGTCTCGTGCTGATCGTGCTTCTGATCGGCTTCACCGTCATGCAGCACGCCTTTGCCGGCGGCACGTTCCAGCAGGGGCTGTTCTCCGATCTCGAACGGCAATCGCTGGCGCTGACCGGCTCCGGCGACATGGTGTGGGACTGGGACGTGGCGCGCGACCGCGTCGTCACCATCCCCGATGTCTCCGTCAAGCTCGGCGTTTCGCCCGGCACGATGCATGGTGCGGCCCGCAACTGGCTGCCGCGCCTGCACCCCGACGATCGCGACCGCTTCCGCGCCACGCTCGACGTGCTGCTCGAACATCGCCGCGGCCGGCTGAACCACGAGTTCCGCATCCGCGCCGAGGACGGGCATTTCCACTGGCTGCTGATCCGCGCCCGGCCGGTGCTCGATTCCAACGGCGAGGTGATCCGCTGCGTCGGCACCGTCATCGACGTGACCGAGCAGAAGAACTCGATCGACCGGTTGCTGCAGGACGCGCTGCACGACAACCTGACCGGCCTTCCCAACCGCCAGCTGTTCCTCGACCGTCTGCAGGGCGTGCTGGCGCTGGCGCCGGGTGGCGATACGCTAAGGCCGACCGTGATGGTGATCGATATCGATCGCTACAAGTTGGTCAACGATGCGCTTGGCGTCGCCGCCGGCGACAACATCCTGATTGCGCTCACCCGCCGTCTTCGCCGGCTCCTGAAGCCGCAGGACACGCTGGCGCGTCTCTCCGGCGACCAGTTCGGCCTCATCCTCGTTTCCGAGCGCGATCCCGCCAAGATCGCCGACTTCGCCGATGCGATCAGCAAGGCGATCATGGTGCCGATCAACTTCGCCAATCGCGAGATCATCCTGACGGCCTCGATCGGCCTTGCCTCCTTCGTCGACCAGCAGGAAAACGCGACGGGGATGCTGAGCGACTCCGAGCTTGCCATGTACCGGGCCAAGCGCGCCGGCGGCAATCGCGTCGAGCCGTTCCAGCCTGCCTTCCGCGACTTCGGCGCCGACCGGCTGCAGCTGGAATCGGATCTGCGCCGTGCGCTGGAGCGCAAGGAACTGTCGATGGTCTACCAGCCGATCGCCGGCCTGGAAGATGTCGAGATCGCCGGCTTCGAAGCGCTTATGCGCTGGGAGCATCCGAAGCGCGGCAACATCCCGCCATCGGAGTTCATCCCGATCGCCGAGGCATCCGACATCATCAACATGCTCGGCGTCTTCGCGCTCGAACAGGCGACCAACGACCTGATGGCCTGGGAGAGCCAGACCGGCGAGCTGCCGATCTTCGTGTCGATCAATCTCTCGAGCGCCCAGCTCCTGAACAACGATCTCTATGACGACGTGCGTTCGGTTCTCGCCAAGACCCATTGCGATCCGACCCGGCTGAAGCTGGAGCTGACCGAAACGATGGTGATGGAGAACCCGGAACAGGCGCGCCTGGTGCTGGGCAAGCTGCGCGAAATCGGGCTGGGGCTGGCGCTCGACGATTTCGGCACCGGCTATTCTTCCCTCTCCTACCTCACCCGTTTCCCGTTCGACACGATCAAGCTCGACAAGACGCTGGTCTGCGACACCAGCGACCGGAAGTCGACCGTGCTGCGCTCGGTGATCTCGATGGCGCGGGAGCTCGAGATGAAGGTCGTGGCCGAGGGGATCGAGTCCAACGAGGACGCGATCGAGCTGGCGAAGATGGGCTGCACCTACGGCCAGAGCTACCTCTTCGGTCCGCCGATGGCATCGGAATCGGTGCTGCGGCTGCTGAAGGAACGGTTTCCACTGACCAAGCGCGCCTGAGGTCTCTCAGGCCTCTGAAGTTCAAGCAGCGACTTGCCGTGGCTCGGCGACGCGATCCTGGATCAGCCGGTGCAGATATTCGAGCTTTTCGACGACAGCGTTCGACAGCACGAAGGGATAGGAATCCGGCTGGCCCATGCTGCGCTGGATGGCATTGATCGCCACCGATAGCGGCACCCAGGCGCTGACCAGTTGCTCGGCGCTTGCCGCCCGGTAAGGGTTGAAATCCACCTCGGACGCCATTTCCTCGTGGCCCCGCGGATCGATCGCGATGCCGAAACCGCGCGCGGTCTCCAGCGTATCGACGATATGGAGATAGTGCGCGAAGCACTCGGCGAAATCCTCCCAGGGATGGGCCGTCGCGTAAGCGCTGATGAAACCCTGCTGCCAACCGATTGGCGCGCCGTTCTGATAATGGTTCTGCAGCGCCTGGCCATAATCCTGGCGCTCATCGCCGAAGACGGCGCGGAAGCCATCGAAGGCGTCGCGGTCGCGGACCAGGCGGTTCCAGACGAAGTGCCCGATCTCGTGGCGGAAATGGCCGAGCAGCGTTCTATAGGGTTCGTTCATCGAGGCGCGGGCGAGTTCGCGGGTGATGTCATCGGCCTCGGCGGCGCGGATGGCGATGACGCCCTCGTCGTGGCCCGTCATGGCCGGGATGACATTGCCGTCGACCTGCACTTCATCCTCGAGGAAGTCGAAAACCAACCCGCCTTGCGGATCCTCGATACGGTCAGGCGGCGGAAGACGCCAGCGCAAGAGCGAATAGAAGAGATGGCGCTGCGCCTGGCTGATGCGGCGCCAGCGATCGATCCCCTCCTGCGTATGGGTGTTCGGCACCAGGCGATTGTAGCGGCAGGCCATGCAGAACGGATTTTCGTCATCCGCACTGACCAGCCAGTTGCAGATGTCGAGACCGGCATTGGCGCAGAAACGCACGGCGCGCTGAGGGTCCGACGTCAGCTGCCACAGCGTCTCATCGCGCTGCTCGAGCGCGCGCATCGAGAGATCGTCAGCTAAGAAGCCGAGGCGATGGTTGCAGCGGACGCATTGCCGGTTGTCGAAGTGCACGACCTGATCGCAGTTATCGCAGGCGAAAAGCCGCATGGAACGCCCCATAGCGTGGAGTTGATACAAAACGACCCGCAGCGCGGATGCGCGACGGGCCATTGCGGGGATGCTTTCGATCACATGCGATCGACGACATCCTTGATCTTGCCTTTGGCATCGCCCTTGGCGGACTGGGCCTTGCCCTTGGCTTCCTGGACGGCGCCCTTCGCACGGGTGGAATTGTCGCCGGTCGCCTTGCCGACAGCCTGCTTCGCCTTGCCGGCGATTTCGTTAGCCTTGCCGGAAATCTTGTCGCTGGTGCTACCCATCTGATGTCTCCTTTTGGTACGGGCCTCGTGCCCGGTGCGAAAAGAGAACGTGGTTCGCAGCTATTCGTTCCGCGAATTTTTTCAGCTTCAGGCGTGGCCGGCTTCGGTGGAGAGCATGGCCGCCGAAATGCCCATGCCGGCCAGTGCACGCTCGTATTTATCATCGAGATTGGGATCGAAGATGAGGGCATCGTTGGCCGGGCAATTCAGCCAGCCGTTGCTGGCGATCTCGGCTTCGAGTTGCCCCGCGCCCCAGCCGGCATAGCCGAGCAGCATGGTGGCGCGCTTCGGCCCCTCGCCCTTGGCGATGGCGCGGATGATGTCGAGCGTCGCCGTCATGCAGATATCGTCGCTGACGGGAATGCTGGAATCGCAGAGATAATCATCGGAATGCAGAACGAAGCCACGGCCGCTTTCCACCGGCCCGCCCGTCTGGATCGACAGGTCGCCGGATGGCGGCGGCATGAGGATCGCCTCGTCGCTCTTGATCATGTCGAGATGCATGAGCACGTCGGTGAATGAGAGTTCCTGAGACCGGTTGATGATGAAACCCATGGCGCCGGCGTCGGAATGGGCGCAGACATAAATCACCGTGCGGGCGAAATTGCTGTCCGATACGCCGGGCATGGCGATCAGGAACTGGCCGTCGAAGAAGCCGCGTTCACGTCTGTTTTTCAGGGTCGACAGGGACATGATACCTCCTGATGCCAGACCGCTCGAGGCGCCGACAAGAGAAACATGGGCCAATGTCCTGTTTCAATCAACTGAAAATGAAAATTAAATCGGATGCGGCTGCTGGCGAAGGGCAGCGGATTTGAATAACCATTGCCGCATGACCTTTGCCCCGCACAAAATACATCTCATCCTGATCATCGCCACGGCTCTTGGCCTGTCCCTGCCCGTGCTCTCCGCAGCGCAGGCGGGCACCAGCGAATGGGTCGACAATGCCGGCGGGCGGATGCGGCTGGTGGCGATGGCGCCCGACGCGCACGGCAAGATCCGCGCCGGGCTGCAGATCGAACCCAATGCCGGATGGATCACCTACTGGCGCGAACCGGGCAATAGCGGCATCCCCCCGCAGATCACGATCGCGCCAGAGACGGGGGTGACGCTGGATAAGATCGGCTACCCGATCCCGAAGCACATCAAGGACGACAGGCTCGACGACATCGGCTACGACGCGCCGGTGACGCTGCCGCTCACGCTTTCGGCCACCAGCGGCGCCACCGAGATCAAGGCGCAGGCCTTCATCGGCATCTGCAAGGATATCTGCGTGCCCTTCCAGGCCGATCTCACCGTTGCCCTCTCGGCGGCGGGGCAATCGCAGCCGGAGGAAAAGGCCATTCTTGACGCCGCCGACGCGAGGCTGCCGGAAGCGCCCTCCTCCAAGTTCAAGGTGACCAAGCACACGCTGTCGGCCGACCAGAAGGAGCTGACGCTTGATATCACGCTCCCCGATATCGGCGACACGACACCCGACGTCGCCGTTGCCGGCCCGAGCGGCTATGTGTTTACCAAGCAGCTGATGAGCAAGCGCGATGGCGCTTCGCTGACGACGACGATCGCGATCGGCAAGCTGCCGAAGAATTACGACATATCGGGCAAGAGCTGGAGCGCGCTCGTGATCGACGGAGCGCGTGCCATCGAAAGCCCGCTTGCTTTCAAATAGGCCGATCCTATCATTCACACCTGCCCTTGATCTCAACGTCTGCGCCCAGACGGCGCCTCACAAACATAACCAGGAGATAGTCATGACCATTGCAATCGGCGACACGCTGCCTTCGGCGACCTTCAAGGAAAAGACGGCTGACGGCCCGGTGGAGACCACGACCGAGGCGCTGTTCAAGGGCAAGCGCGTGGTGCTCTTCGCCGTGCCCGGCGCCTTCACGCCCACCTGCTCGCTCAACCACCTGCCCGGCTATCTCGAAAACCACGACACCATTCTCAATAAGGGCGTCGACGACATCGCGGTCATCGCCGTCAACGACTGGCACGTGATGGGCGCCTGGGCGCAATCCTCCGGCGGCATGGGCAAGATCCACTTCCTCCCCGACTGGGACGCCTCCTTCACCAAGGCCATCGGCCTCGACGCCGACCTCTCCGGCGGCGGCCTCGGCGTGCGCTCCAAGCGCTACTCGATGCTGGTCGAGGACGGCGTCGTCAAGTCGCTCAACGTCGAGGACAATCCGGGCCAGGCGACGGTTTCGAGCGCTGCGACGATGATCGAACAGCTGTGAGGTGATGTTGCGGGGTGGAGCCGCGCGTCGGCTTCGCCCTGCGCTTGGTCAGGCTGACGCGCTGGCTTGCGTGGCGGGTCGCGGCGCTTGGCGCCCTTCCGCTCTTGCTGCGCCGTAGCGTTCCGGGCGGCGTGCTTAGATCCTCGGGACGAGCCCGAGGATGACGTTGAGAATGTGGGAAGCGACGTCTTTCCAACAAGTTAGCAGCCCAATAGGTTAGCGACGGCCCATCCCCTCGACCGTCATACTCGGGCTCGTCCCGAGTATCTGCTGTGGGCGCAAATGGCTCGACGTGAATGGACGCTGGGCGAGGACGGGGCTGCGGGTGCCCAGGCGCCAATACATATCCTCCCGCTTATTCCAGTGGCTCGCGCCCCTTTTACTCCCCTGCACCGTCGCATTCCTGGAGGCGTGCTTAGATCCTCGGCACCTTGGCCGAGGATGACGCCGAGAGCGTGGCGGCGCTTTCACTCTTCGCCCCCAATCCGCCATTCAACTCCCCTGTTTTCCACCAACCTCTGTCGATCGCCGATATTTTTCGCGCTCGACCGCTTGCGTCATCGCCGAAAATATCGTTATAACGTTACAAAGTAATGTTATTACATACTGAGTACCCGCGATGCCCCTCCTAAACAACCTCGCCGCCGGCCTGATGGGCGGCTCGGCAATGAGCCGTGTGATCGGCGCTGTTGTCGTCGCCGCCCTGCTCTGGATCGCCATCGCATGGGCGGTGGTGCTGCCATGAGCGAAGAACTGATCCGGCTTTCCAATCTCACCGTCGCCTATAACCGGCACCCGGCCGTGCACCACGTCTCCGGCGCGATCACGGCCGGCAGCCTGACGGCTATTGCCGGGCCGAACGGGGCGGGGAAGTCGACGCTGTTGAAGGCGATCATGGGTGAGCTCAGGCCGAGCGAGGGGCGTGTCGAGCATCGGCTGCAGCGCACCGATTTCGGCTACCTGCCGCAGGCGGCGGATATCAACAGGCGGTTTCCGATCTCGGTGCTCGATACCGTGCTGCTTGGCGCATGGCGGCAGGCGGGGGCGTTTTCGCGGGTTTCGGGTGCGGAAATGGTGAAGGCGCGTGAGGCGATTTCGGCGGTCGGGCTGGAGGGTTTCGAGCGGCGGCAGATCGGGTCGTTGTCGTCGGGCCAATTGCAGCGCGTGCTGTTCGCGCGGCTGCTGTTGCAGGATGCCAAGGTGATCCTGCTCGACGAGCCGTTTACCGCGATCGACGCCCGCACCACCCGCGACCTGATCGAGATGATCCTGACCTGGCATGGCGACGGACGCACGATCGTGGCAGTGCTGCATGATTTCGAGCAGATCCGCGCGCATTTCCCGCAGACGCTGCTTCTCGCCCGCGAGATGATCGACTGGGGGCCGACGGCCTCCGCCATGTCGGCCGAGAACCTGTTGAAAGCAAGGGCGATGGCCGAGCGCTGGGATGAGGACGCAGACACCTGCGCGCCGGCCGCATGACCATCTACGATCTCTTCTTCGCACCCTTTGTCGATTACGGCTTCATGCGCCGGGCGCTTGTCGCGTGCCTCTGCCTCGGGCTCGGCTCCGGGCCGATCGGCGTGTTTCTGATGCTGCGGCGGATGAGCCTGATGGGCGATGCGATGAGCCATGCGATCCTGCCCGGGGCTGCGATCGGCTATCTCGTTGCCGGGTCGCTGTCGCTGACGGCGATGGGGATCGGTGGACTGGTGGCTGGGCTTGCCGTGGCGCTGCTGTCGGGCGCGGTCAGCCGGGTGACGGTGCTGCAGGAGGATGCGAGCTTTGCCAGCTTCTATCTCGCGTCGCTGGCGCTCGGCGTGCTGATCGTCTCTCTTAGGGGCTCCAATATCGACCTGCTGCATGTGCTGTTCGGCACGATCCTCGCCATCGATCCCCCTGCCCTTTACCAGATCGGCGCGATCACGACGCTGACGCTGATCGTGCTTGCCGCGATCTACCGGCCGCTGATCGCGGAGTGCTTCGACCCGAGTTTCCTGAGGGCAATCGGCGGGCGCGGTCCGGTCTATCACTTCCTGTTCCTGCTGCTCGTCGTGCTCAACCTCGTCGCCAGCTTCGAGGCGCTTGGCACGCTGATGGCCGTTGGGCTGATGATGCTGCCCGCCGCGATCGCGCAGCTCTGGTCGCGCAGCCTGCCCTCGATGATGCTGGTGGCTGCCTTGAGTGCCGCGGCATCCGGCTATTTCGGGCTGATCGCCTCCTACCATTTCGAGCTCGCCTCCGGGCCGACGATCATCATGACGGCGGCGGCGATCTACGGCTTTTCCATCTTTTTCGCACCGTCGGGCCTTGCTCGGCGACTTTTCCCCCGCGCCCATCTCAAGGGCTAACTAACCAAAGGATCCTTCTATGCCCCATAGAAGATTGCTTCTTGCCGCCTCGCTTCCCGCGCTGATGGCCTTCTCGGCCATGCCGGCTTCGGCCGAAACGCTTCATGTCGTGGCCTCGTTCACCGTGCTGGCCGATGTCGTCAAACAGGTCGGCGGCGACCATGTCGAGGTCAAAAGCCTCGTCGGGCCGAACGGCGACCCCCACGAATTCGAGCCGTCGCCCACCGACGCCAAGAACCTGAAGGCCGCCAAGGTGACCTTCGTCAGCGGCGAAGGGCTGGAAGGCTGGATGGACCGGCTGATCGCCGCATCGGGCTACAAGGGCACGCCGGTGACCGTTTCCGAGGGCGTGAAGACGCGCACAATGGAAGAGGACGGCAAGACCGTGACCGATCCGCACGTCTGGAACAGCCCCGTCAGCGTCAAGGTCTGGGTTGAGAACATCGAGAAGGCGCTCACATCGGCCGATCCTGCCGACGCGGCGGCGTTCAAGGCCAATGCCGAGGCTTACACCAAGAAGCTCGACGAGATGGACGCCTATGCCAAGGCGAAGTTCAAGGATATTCCCGAGGATCATCGCAAGGTGCTGACCAGCCATGACGCCTTCGGCTATTTCGGCCGGGAGTATCATGTGAGCTTCCTGGCGCCGCTCGGCGTGTCCACCGAAAGCGAAGCGTCGGCCGCCGAAGTGGCCAAGCTGATCGAGCAGATCAAGGCCGAGCACGTGAAGACCTATTTCTTCGAAAACTCCAACGATCCGCGCCTCGTCAAGCAGATCGCCAAGGCAACGGGGGCAGAGCCCGGCGGCGAGCTCTATGTGGAATCGCTGTCGGATGCCAAGGGCCCGGCATCCACCTATGAGAAGATGTTCCGCTACAATGTCGACCAGATCTCCGCCGCGATGCGCAAGGGCAGCTGACGACGGAAACCGAGACGTTCGACCTGCGGGATCAAACCTGCAGGTCGAAGACGATCAGGCCGCCGAGGCCGCCATCCAGCGACGAGACGATGCGCTCGCCGACGGCGACATGCTCGGGATGAACGAGATAGGCGTCGCGCGCTTCCGGGCTTTCGAAGGTCACGGCAAAGCCATCGACGAAGCCGGCATGCAGGCCCTCGGGCGAGACGTTCGGGCCGTATTTGATATCCAGAATACCCGGAATGACCTGCTTCAGCGCGACGATCTGCTCGAATAAGGACTGCTTCTCTTCGCCCGTGATGGCCGATTTCAGCCGCATCAGCACTGAGTGCAGGATCATATGTTGCCTCCCAACATGTTGTTATCCGCAAAGCATAGTGGGAATGCGGCTGCGGGCAAGATGCAAAGATTAGCCATGGAAAAAGGCGCGACCGGTGACCGGCCGCGCCTTCTGATCAATGATTGCCGAGCCGCGATCAGGCGGCGGAGCGACCTGCGAAAGACGACGTCAGGCGATCGGCGAGCGCACGGGCCGGCGACTGCACCGGACGCGAGCTTGACGTGGCGGCGCTGACGGCGCGGTCGTCGAGCTTGAACTGCGACAGCAGTTCCAGCAGGGTCGCCGCCTGGGTTGCCAGGCCGTGGCTCGCGGCGGTTGCCTGCTCCACCATGGCCGCGTTCTGCTGGGTGCCCTGGTCCATGAGATTGACCGAGGTGTTGATCTCCGACAGGCCGGTCGACTGTTCGCGCGAGGAGAGCACGATCGACTGGACGTTGCGGTTGATCTCCTGCACTTCGGAGACGATCTCCTGAAGCGCCTGGCCGGTACGGCCGACGAGATCGACGCCGCCGCGCACCTGGTCGCCGGACTTGGTGATCAGCTGCTTGATCTCCTTGGCGGCGTTGGCCGAGCGTTGGGCGAGTTCGCGCACTTCCTGGGCCACGACCGCAAAGCCCTTGCCGGCTTCACCGGCGCGCGCTGCTTCGACGCCTGCGTTCAGCGCAAGCAAGTTGGTCTGGAAGGCGATATCGTCGATGACGCCGATGATGTTCGAGATCTGGCTCGACGACTGCTCGATCTCCTGCATGGCATCCACCGCTTCGCGGACGATCTCGCCGGAGCGCTCGGCGCCGGCCTGGGTGCGCTTGACCAGCTCGCCGGCGTCACCTGCGCGGCCGGCAGAATCCTTGACCGCGGTCGTGACCTGCTCCAGTGCCGCTGCCGTCTCTTCGACGGAGGCTGCCTGCTGCTCGGTGCGGCGGGAGAGATCGTCGGCCGATGCCTTGATCTCGGCTGCGCCGGCATCGATCATCCGGGCATTCTCGCCAACGGTGCGCAGCGTTTCCTGCAGACGGCCGATCGATTCATTGTAGCTGATGCGCAGCGCGTCCAGCTGGTCGGCGAAGGGAGTTTCGAGACGGTAGGTCATGTCGCCATCCGACAGGCGCTGCAGGCCGACGCCGAGGCCATCGACGGCAAAGCGGACGTCTTCGGCTTCGCGTGCCTTCTGCGCTTCGCGGGCAATCCGCTCGTTTTCGCTGAGGCCGCGATTGGCTTCCGTTTCGCGCTCCAGGCGTTCGCGCTCCAGCGCGTTGTTGCGGAAGACGGCGACAGCGGCTGCCATTTCGCCGATCTCGTCGCGGCGGGCGCCGTGCGGGATCTCGTGGCTGTTGTCGCCCGATGCAAGCTGGTTCATCGCGCCGGTGATGTCGCTGATCGGACGCGCCACGCGGAAGAAGGAGATGAAGGCGGCAACGATGGCGAGCAGGGCTGCGATCGCGACGGCCGTGAAGGTCGAGATCCGAGCGAAGCTGACGACATCGCTGGAGATCGCAATCGACTGCGCCGCCAGATCCTTGTTGTTGTCGACCACGCCCTTGATGATGCCGCTGGCTTCAATGCCGATCGGGTCCATGTTCTCGACCATGAACGGCTTCAGGTTCGCCTGTTCGCCTGAGGTCGCCATCTTCGCGATCGTCGCGCCGAACTCGTCATAGGCGCGGAAGTCCTTCTTCAGCGTCTCGACCTTGGCGCGGGTGGCCGGCAGCGTGACGCGGGTCTCGAAGGAGTTGAGTGCGTCATCGCGGATGGCACGCGCGTCGTCCACCGCCTTCTGGTGCGCTGCGATTTCCTGCGGGCCGGTCGCCGACAGCATGGCCGTGACATTGCGGCGCTGATCGCCGAAGCTCTTGTCGAGCGCCGCCAGGAAGGCGTTGCCGGTCATGTTGCGGACCATCAGCTGCGACTGCGTTTCCAGATTGGAAATGGAATTGAGCGCCAAGCCGCCCTGAATGACACCCAAGACAACAACGCCGCCAAAGAGCGCTGGTATCAGTGTCCTGATCTTCAAATTCATCATCGTAAGCCCCGGTGTTTCTTCAATCTTTTTCGATCTGGCCCTCCTCAACCGCTGGCAGGTTTGACAAATCGCAATTTAGAAATACTTACCGGAGGGGCTGTTGCGGCGAAATGTAGCAAGTCCTTGTAGTCGCGTAGGCAAGTATACAGCGCGATGGATCACGGCTTCGAGATGGCCGTTTCGGGCGGAAAAACCGTCGTAAACGGGACGACGTCGGCGACATTCTCCTCTAAGCTGCGACCCATGACCGCACGGGAAGAGGAGCCCGCGCGGACCGCAGCATTTTCAACGGAGGAGATGAAAATGAGCAAGAACCGTGGCGTCGTCTACATGCGGCCCGGCGTTGTCGAAATCCATGACATCGACGATCCCAAGCTCGAGGCACCCGATGGGCGCCGCATCGAGCATGGCGTGATCCTGAAGGTGATCTCGACCAATATCTGCGGATCGGACCAGCACATGGTGCGCGGCCGCACCACGGCAATGCCGGGGCTGGTTCTCGGCCACGAGATCACCGGCCAGATCATCGAAAAGGGTATCGACGTCGAGATGCTCGAGGTCGGCGACATCGTTTCCGTACCCTTCAACGTCGCCTGCGGCCGCTGCCGCTGCTGCAAGTCGCAGGACACCGGTGTGTGCCTCACCGTCAACCCGTCGCGCGCCGGCGGCGCCTATGGCTATGTCGACATGGGCGGCTGGATCGGCGGACAGGCCCGCTACGTGACCATTCCCTACGCAGACTTCAACCTCCTGAAAATTCCGGATCGTGACCGGGCGATGGAGAAGATCCGCGACCTCACCATGCTCTCCGATATCCTGCCAACGGGCTTCCACGGTGCGGTGCGCGCAGGCGTCGGCGTCGGCTCGACCGTCTATGTCGCGGGCGCCGGTCCGGTTGGGCTTGCGGCTGCCGCTTCCGCCCGCATCCTCGGTGCCGCCGTCGTGATGATCGGCGACTTCAACAAGGATCGCCTGGCACATGCCGCCAAGGTCGGCTTCGAGCCGATCGATCTGTCGAAGAGCGACCGTCTCGGCGACATGATCGCGCAGGTAACCGGGAGCAACGAGGTGGACAGCGCCATCGACGCCGTCGGCTTCGAGGCACGCGGCCATTCGGGCGGCGAGCAGCCGGCGATCGTTCTGAACCAGATGATGGACATCACCCGCGCCGCCGGCTCGATCGGCATTCCCGGCCTCTACGTGACCGAGGACCCGGGCGCCGTCGACAGTGCGGCCAAGACCGGCAACCTGTCGCTGCGCTTCGGGCTCGGCTGGGCCAAGGCGCAATCCTTCCACACCGGCCAGACGCCGGTGCTGAAGTATAACCGGCAGCTGATGCAGGCGATCCTCCACGACCGCCTGCCGATCGCCGATATCGTCAACGCCAAGGTGATCCCGCTCGAAGAGGCCGTTCAGGGCTATGAGAGCTTCGACCACGGGGCCGCGACGAAATTCGTGCTCGACCCGCATGGAGACGTGGCGAAGGCGGCTTGAGGGATATGAGGCGGCTAGCGTTTTAGCGTGTGGCCCCCTCACCCTACCCTCTCCCCGCTGGGGAGAGGGGGAAGATGGCACAGAGGGGCCGCTTTTCCCTTCTCCCCCGCGGAGAGAAGGTGGCCCGAAGGGTTCAGGTGCAAAAAGTTGCACCGGGGATGAGGGGGCCGCTGGCGCTGACGTTAGCCACTTTCGAAACTCCCACCCACAAAACAACATGCCTCTACCCCGGCAGGTTTTACCCCCGGCTGATACGGCATCTGATCGGACGGGGCGCCAGAAGCTGCCTCGTAAATAGTTTAGTTTTATTGACACCTTCCAGCGCCCCGTTCGGCGGTCTGCTATCGTGTCCTGGTTCCTTTACCGGGTGATCGGCATCTTTTCAGAGATATGCTCGCGGGGTTGTTCTTGTTCTTGAGGCTTTCGCTCCCCGGGCATCCCGAAGGGCCGTCTTGATCGACGCCGGGAGGGCCTCCGCGGACCTGTCGCCCGCGGCACCCCAGCGCCGTTCCGCAGAACCCTTTCGAGCTCAACGGTCGGCCAGTCGCCGTCCCTTATGTGCATAGGTGCGTGGTATCGGCGAACCGACCTGCGCACCCGCACACCAACTCTTCGCTGGCGGAACCATTCCGCGACGCCCCTCGTTTCACCCTGCGTCAGGGGCTTCCCGAAAGCGCCGGTCCCGCCTCGCCGGTAACGCAACCGGTGTATCCGAAGACGGGACGGGGTGAGTTTGGCGCAGGCGGTGGGTGTGGGGAAAATGTGTGGCGTAAGTGGTTGATATTGTGGGATGTGGGGGTGAGATGAGAGAAGAAGGCGAACGTGGGATGGAGAGGCGTTTATTGATATCAGGATCAGCTCGACTTAGCCAAAGTGATAACGTTCTTAAAACACCGAGTTCCAGCATCATGCCAACCTGCATCAAGCTAGAGGAGCCGCAATGAGCGCTCGACTGTCGACAGCCATCAGAATCGGAGATGCCGCCAGGGCAATACTTCGGAAAACTCGGAGCTTTCCTGACGGGGGATTTGGGGAATGCGAAGACTTAAGGCATGGCAACCACATTGGCGTCGAGCCTATGCTTCTGGCACTTTCCATGGAATTGGCGCTGAAAGCATGGTTCGTCTTCGACTATGATGATCCAAACGTCGCCAAATCGCATGATCTTCTAAAGCTGTTTGATAGTCTAAAGCCGGAAAGCCAAGAAAAACTCGACGCAGAATTTAAAAGATCAGTCGTCCCGTATCATCCCAACTGCCTTTTCATGGACTACGACATTCGTCACATCTTGTTTCAACACAAGGATGCTTTCATCGACTGGCGCTACCTTCATGAAGGAGGCAAAACAATGAGTTTTGAGCAGAGCGCCTTCGAGGCGACGCTCGAAATGGTTCTGCGTGAGTTCGAAAAGCGATACTACGTCGAGCCGTTTAAGCCTCTCTTGTCATCGTGACATACGCCCGGATCGAAGGCGCACTCGCAAAGGGTGTAGTCCGGCAATTATCCCGGGGCTCGAAGTGAAAGCGCCCCACCCAACCTCTCCGCCACCTCAAACAGCGCCGGCACCGCCGGATTGCTCGACGCAGCCGAAGCACAGAGCACGATGTCGAACTCCGGCGCATCCTTGATCGGCCGCGAGACCAGTCCTTCCGCCAGATCCGCACACAAAGACTGCGGGATGAGCGCGATGCCAAGGCCTTCGGCGACGAGGCGGATGATGGTGTGCTGCAGGCGGGGTTCGAGGGCGAAGTGCGGCGCGACGCCTGGGGAGGCGCAATAGTTGCGGATGGCGTCGCGCAGGGTCGGCGTCACGCTTGCGGGGGCGGCGATCAGGCGTTCGCTTGCGAGATCGGTTGGGCCGGCGATGTCGAGTTCGGCCAGGCGGTGATCCCTCGGCACGATCAAGCGCAGGCGGTCGCGGGCGAGAAGCGTGGTGCGCAGATGGGTGGCCGGGCTGCCGCCGAAGGTGACGGCGGCGTCGAGGCGGCCTTCGATCAGCATCTCCTCGATATCCGTCGGTATGCGCTCCTCCAGCACGAGACGGACATCGGGGCGCTTTGCGGAATACAATCTCACCAGCGCCGGGACGACGCTGTAGGCGGCGTTCATCATGAAGCCGAGCTTCAGCTCACCCTTCACGCCGGATGCGACCAGCTGCACGTCGCGGCAGGCGGTGTCGAAACGCTCAAGCACCGCGCGGCACTCCTCGAGAAAATGCTTGCCCGCCGCCGTCAGCGCGACGTTGCGGGAATTGCGCTCGAACAGGCGGGCGCCGAGCGTCTTCTCGATCGCGGCGATCTGGCGGCTGAAGGGCGGCTGGCTCATGTTCATGCGGGCCGCCGCATGGCCGAAGTGCAGCGTCTCGGCGAGCGCCACGAAATAGCGCATGTGGCGCGTATCCATTTCATACCTCTGAGGTATCAATCAGCAATGATATCGACATTGGATTATATCGATATCAGGGGCTAGACAATGGTCTTTGCAACCTGAGTTCCCCTCCCCATGCTGACCAATCTCCTCATCGTGCTCCCCATCTTCGCGCTGATCCTGACCGGATGGATCGCGCGCAAGACCGACGCGCTCGGCCCCAATGCGACGCGCGAGGTGAACCGGCTGGTGGTCTATCTGGCGCTGCCTGCCCTGCTCTTCGACATCATGGCCAACGCGAAGCTCACGCAAATCTGGCAGCCGGGCTTCATCCTCGCCTTCACTTCCGGCTGTGCCATCATCTTTTGCGCGACGCTCTGGTGGCGGATGGCCAAGGGTCGGCATCTGGCGGATGCGGCGATCGACAGCCTGAACGCCAGCTACGCCAATACGGGCTTCGTCGGCTTTCCGCTGGTGCTTTCTGTTGTCGGCGACAACGGCATGGCGCCGACGCTGATCGCGACGATCGTGACCGTCTGCGTGCTCTTCGCCGTCGCCATCGTCTTGATCGAGGGCGGGCTGCAATCGGAGACGCGGCGGCGCGATATTGCCAGGAAGACCTTTCTCTCGCTGGCCAAAAACCCGCTGCTGATCGCGCCGGTGCTGGGCGCGCTGTTCATGGTCTCTGGCGTGGCGCTGCCGGCGCCGGTGCATGCGTTTCTAAAACTTCTCGGCGGCGCGGCCTCGCCCTGCGCGCTGATTGCGCTGGGGCTGTTTCTGGCCGGATCAAAGGCTGGGGCTGCGACCGAGCGCGCGGCGACGGCGGGGATACTCGTCGGGCTGAAGCTGGTTGCGCAGCCTTTGGTGACATGGGTGATTGCTGGGCCGCTGCTGCAGCTGCCGCCGGTTGCGGTGCATACCTGCGTGCTGCTCGCAGCGCTGCCGACGGGGACCGGGCCCTTCATGCTGGCGGAGTTTTATGGGCGCGAGGCGAGTTTGACGGGGCGCGTGGTGCTGGCCTCGACGGTGCTGTCGATTGGGACGATTTCGGCTTATCTGGCGGTGGCGGGGTGAGCGGCCGGTAAGAAATGTTTTGCCGTGTGGCCCCCTCATCCGCCCTTTGGGCACCTTCTCCCCTATGGGGCGAAGGGAAGATGGAGCAAGCGGGCCGCCACGAGTCCCTTCTCCCCAGCGGGGAGAAGATGCCGGCAGGCAGATGAGGGGGCCACGGGTGAGGTGTTTAAGATAATGATTCTGATGGACAAGTTGGGGCCCGGAACCCCTTCATCCCCGGCGCAACTAGTTGCACCTGAACCCTTCGAGCCACCCTCTCCCCGCTGGGGAGAAGGGAAAAGCCCCCGCCCTACCGCTTCTTGAACGGCTCCATGCCTTTGCGCGCCAACTCATCGGCGCGTTCGTTTTCCGGGTGGCCGGCGTGGCCCTTGACCCAGTGCCACTTGACCTTGTGGCGCTGGTTGGCGGCGTCCAGCGCCTGCCAGAGCTCGCCGTTCTTCACCGGCTTCTTGTCCGCGGTCTTCCAGCCGTTCTTCTTCCAGCCGAAGATCCACTTGGAGATGCCGTCCATGACGTATTTGCTGTCGGTGTGGAGATCGACCTCGCAGGCGCTTTTCAGCGCCGTCAGCGCCGAGATGGCGGCCAAGAGTTCCATGCGGTTGTTGGTGGTTTCCGCCTCGCCGCCGCAGAGCTCCTTTTCGACCTCGCCATAGCGCAGCACCGCGCCCCAGCCGCCGGGGCCGGGGTTTCCGGAGCAGGCGCCATCGGTGTAGATATCGACGTGCTTCATGGGGTCAGCCCGTATTCGGCGGCGGATTTGATCTGCCGGTGGAAGCGCAGCTTGCGCAGGTATTCGAGCGGATCCTTCTTCGTCACCATCGCGCCCTCGGGCGTCATCAGCCAGTCGTAGAGGCGAGTGAGGAAGAAGCGCAGCGCCGAGCCGCGCGAGAGGATCGGAAGTGCTGCCAGTTCGGCGTCGCTCAGCGGCCGAACGCTGGTATAGCCCTCGAGCATGGCCATGCCCTTGGTGATGTTATAGGCGCCGTCCTTTTCGAAGCACCAGGCGTTGAGGATGATCGAGACGTCGTAGGCCAAGAGATCGTTGCAGGCGAAATAGAAATCGATGAGGCCAGAGAGATCGTCGCCCAGGAAGAAGACGTTGTCGGGGAAGAGATCGGCGTGGATGACGCCGGAGGGGAGATTCTTCGGCCAGTTCGCCGCGAGAAAATCGAGCTCGCCACGGATTTCGGCCTGCAGGCCCTTCTCGACCTCGTCGGCGCGAGCTTCAGACTTGTCCCACAGCACCTGCCAGCCATCGACGGAGAGCGCGTTGGGGCGCTTGAGGTCGAAACCTTCGCCGGCGATGTGCATGCGGGCCAACGCCTTGCCGACTTCGCGGCAATGTTTCGCTTCCGGCTTGCGCAGCCACATGCCTTCGAGGAAGGAGATGAGGGCCGCGGGGCGGTCCGACAGCTGGCCGAGCAGCGCGCCATCCTTGCGCGGCAAGGGCAGCGGGCAGGACAGGCCGCGGGCGGAAAGATGCTGCATCAGGCCGAGGAAGAACGGCAGGTCGGTCTTTTCGACGCGCTTTTCGTAGAGCGTCAGGATCAGCGGGTCCTTCGACGTGTGCAGCAGGAAGTTGCTGTTTTCGACGCCCTCGGCGATGCCCTTGTAGGACAACAGCGTGCCGGCGTCATATTCCGTCAGGAACCACTTCAGATCGTCTTCGGAGATATCGGTGTAGACTGCCAAGGCGGGCTCTCGTTTTCGGTTTGGTGCTTCGGTCGGCTTCGGGCGGTGCAGATGATACCCCCCTCTGCCCTGCCGGGCATCTCCCCCACAAGGGGGGAGATTGATCCGTGGTGGGGGTTTCCCCAAACAATTTGATCTTGCAGCGAGCGGCCGCCCCCAGCCGATCTCCCCCCTTGTGGGGGAGATGTCCGGCAGGACAGAGGGGGGGTGGCCCACCCTCCGACTACCGATTACCCGTTCACGAACGCCATGTCCGCTGTCGTCAGCTCGATGTCGCGCAGCTCGCGGTTGACGAGGAAATGCTCGTTTTCCTGCACGGTCTCGGCAAGCTCGACGCGGGCATCAAACCGGGCGCGAAATGCTTCGATGATCTCGTTGACGATGACCTCGGGGGCAGAGGCGCCGGCGGAAAGGCCGAGCGTGCCGACGGGGCCGATATCGTCCCAATCGAGCTCGGAGGCGCGCTGCACGAGGATCGATTTCTTCGCCCCTGCCCTCAGCGCCACTTCGACGAGGCGCTTGGAATTGGACGAGTTCGGCGCGCCGACGATGATGAAGAGATCGCAGCCGGGGGCCGCCTGCTTGACGACTTCCTGGCGGTTTGTCGTGGCGTAGCAGATCGAATCGGCCGATGGCGCAGTCAAGTTCGGGAAGCGCTCCTGCAGGCGGGCGATGACGCCGGCGGTGTCGTCGACCGAGAGCGTGGTCTGCGTGACATAGCCGAGATTGTCGGGGTCGACGGGCTCGTAGAGATCGACATCGGCGATGGTCTCGACCAGCGACACGGCGCCTTCGGGGAGCTGGCCCATGGTGCCGATCACCTCGGGGTGGCCGGCATGGCCGATCAGCACGACGTGGCGGCCGAGCTTGTTGTGGCGCATGGCCTGCTTGTGGACCTTGGAGACCAACGGGCATGTGGCGTCGAGATAGAAGAGGTTGCGAGACGTCGCATCCTCCGGCACCGATTTCGGCACGCCATGGGCTGAGAAGACGACCGGCTGAGCGCGATGCTCTTCCGGGATCTCGTTCAGCTCCTCGACGAAGACGGCGCCCTTGGCTTCCAGACCTTCGACGACATAGCGGTTATGAACGATCTCGTGCCTGACATAGACGGGCGCGCCATAGGATTTCAGCGCCAGAACGACGATCTGGATCGCCCGGTCGACGCCGGCGCAGAAGCCGCGCGGCCCGCAGAGCCTGATCGTCAGTGGAGGTTTCGCCGCAATATTCATGTCTTTTCCGGTTTATGCAGATACGCGCCTTAAAGCGTGCCGCGATCCTTCGGATTCGCTCGTCACGCTTTAAGCCTTTGTTTTATCGCATGTCGGTGCCGCAAAACCGCTGCACACTTTTGCGCGACATGCTTTAGCCCAATATAGGCAGAAATTGAAGCGATACTATTGCGCCGGCGGATTGCCGCGCTTGCGCAAGCGCGCGACGACGACGATCACGACCAGCGTTAAGGCCAGGCCATACCAGATGAAGGCGTATTGCAGGTGGTTGTTGGGCAGGTCGACCTCGGTGACGCCGCCGATCGGCATGCCCTTGGGATTGGGCGTGTCATCGGCATCGACGAAGAAGGGCACGACAGAAGCCTTGTCGAGCCCGGTGCTCGAGGCCATGACGTCGAGGTCCTTCCAGTAGAAGATGTTCTTGGCGACGTCGTTATCGGGCACGATCCATGACGGCTTGCCGGGGAGTTTGCTGCGGGCGAGACCGTTGACGGTCTGCTCGCCCGTCAGCTGGCCCTGCATACGCATTTCCGGTTCCTTGTTGTCATATGGAACGAAGCCGCGATTGACGAAGAGGAAGCGGCCATCTGAGAGCTGTAGCGGCGTGTAGACGTAGAAGCCGGTCTGGCCGCGCCAGGTGGCGAAGAAGTGGCGTTCGCGGCTGTTGTCGTAGACGCCGGACAAAGTGACGCGGCGGTACTCGATATCCTCACCCTTGGCGGCCATCGCCTCGATATCGGACAAGGGGACTACGGGCGCTGCGAGGCGCGTGGCGATATCGGCGAGCAGGCCTTCCTTCCAGTGCAGCCGCTCGACCTGCCAGGTGCCGAGCGCAATCAGGATGGCGAGTGCTACGAGGACTGCGATGGCGGTCAGGACCGATCGCGTGCGGCGGGGGGCAGCGGCTGTGGCATCAATCACGGGAGAGACGTCCTTCACGGGCATTGTGGCGGTATTGCATGGCGATCAGGATGCCCTTGCACCAACGCAGCGCCAGTAGCGAGAGAATGATCGTCAGCGGCGCGAAGAGCAGGATATGCAGCCAGATCGGCGGCGAATAGTTCACTTCCAGCCACAGCACCGAGCCGATGACGATGAAGCCGACGATCAGGATGACGAATACGGCCGGGCCATCGCCGGCGTCGGCAAAGGCATAATCCAGGCCGCAAGCGGCACAGCGCGGCTTCAGGCCCAGCAAACCATTGAAAAGCTTGCCATTGCCGCAGCGCGGGCAGCAGCCGCGAATGCCTGTTTTCAAAGGATCCACAGGTGGGAAATGCGCGCTGTCCTCGTTCATGCTATCCTCCCGACGCGGTGAGTCACCGCCTTAAAGTCACCCATAATGTAATCGCAATACGAAGTGAAATGCCTGCGCGATTTCGCCTCACTGATTCGCGCCAAACAAAAGAAGAAAACACATGTCCGAGGAAAACCCAGCCGCTCAGATCGTCATTCTGAACGGCGCACCGCGCAGCGGAAAATCATCGATCGCCAAGGCGATCCAGGACGAGTTCGACGGCCCGTGGATGAACATCGGCGTCGATGCCTATAACGCCATGACGCCCGATCGCTATCTGCCCGGCATCGGCCTGCGGCCCGGTGGCGAACGCCCCGATCTCGAAGACGCGGTGCCGTTCTTCTATGCCGCCCTCTACGAGACGATCGCCATCCATGTCGGCCTCGGCCTCAACGTCGTCGCCGATCTCGGGCACCACGATTTCTACTCGCAACCGCTCGGCATTCTCGCCGACTGCGCCCGCAGGCTGGAAGGTTTTCCGGTTCTGTTCGTCGGCGTGCACTGCCCGCTCGACACGATCATGCGCCGCCGCGAGATCCGCATGCCGGGCCGCGAGGGGCTCTACGACCAGGCGAGCGCCGAAGACCCGATCCCCGATTCGGTGCAGCGCTGGCAGGACCATGTGCACCAGCCGGGCATCTACGATCTGGAAGTAGACACGTCGCTGCTAACGCCGCTGGAATGCGCCGAGATCATCCGGCAGACGCTCGATATCGGCATTCCCAGGCCGTCGGCGTTCGAGCGGATCGCGGAAGCGCGGTAGCGGCGAGACGGTAGAAGCGGACTTCCTACGCAGGTGAACCGTGGATGCGGTCAACCTCAGCACCCGGAGCCCCCTCATCCGCCCTTCGGGCACCTTCTCCCCGCTGGGGAGAAGGGAAAAGCGGCGCCCTCTGCGGTCTCTTCCCCTCTCCCCTCGGGGAGAGGGTAGGGTGAGGGGGCCACTGGTGAGACGCTGCTACAGAGGTCCGCACGGGCCCATTGCCGTCATTCATACCCCATGCCGCTTGAAATTATATTCGGATATACAAACATTGCATAGGTAGAGAACGAGGAGGTTTTGGCGTGGCGCTATTGAAGTATGTTTCGATACTTTCTGCTTCGTACTTCCTGATCGTCCTCCTAAGCGTGGCGGCTTTTGAAGAACCAAACTGGGGAGGTTGCCTGCTGCTTCTGGTGTTCGCGGAATTTTCTCGTCTTTTTACGGTTTGGTTTAACCTCGCCTTGCGTGGAAAATAGCATCAGCAAACTGACCTCGTCGTACCGCCCACCATAAAAAATGCGGAGCCACCTCTCGATGACCCGCATTTGCATTACCGGCAGGCCCTGCGAGCCGCCCTTTCAATCCAACAGCCGCAGTCCTCACCCGGCCGCGAGCGGTGCGCCCCAGCCGCCCCAGACGTAGATCGAGAAGAACAGGAAGAGCCAGACCACGTCGACGAAGTGCCAGTACCAGGCGGCCGCTTCGAAGCCGAAGTGTTGCTTGGGGGTGAAATCGCCGCGTATGGCGCGGATCAGGCAGACGATCAGGAAGATCGTGCCGACGAGCACGTGGAAGCCGTGGAAGCCGGTCGCCATGAAGAAGGTGGCGCCGTAGATCGAGTTCTTGAAGGCGAACGGCGCGTGAGCGTATTCATAGGCCTGGACGCTGGAGAAGAGCACGCCGAGCAGCACCGTCAGCGTCAGGCCCTGGATGAGGCCCTTGCGGTCGTTGTGCAGCAGCGCATGGTGCGCCCAGGTGACCGTGGTGCCCGAGAGCAGCAGGATGACGGTGTTGTAGATCGGCAGGTGCCAGGGGTCGAGCACCTCGATGCCCTTCGGCGGCCACTGACCACCGGTGAAGGCCAGACGCGAGGCCTGGATGGCTTCGTGCGGATAGAGGCTGGCGTCGAAATAGGCCCAGAACCAGGCCACGAAGAACATCACCTCCGAGGCGATGAACATGATCATGCCGTAGCGCAGGTGCAGCGAGACGACGCGGGTGTGGGCGCCCTCATGGGCTTCCTTGACGGTATCGGCCCACCAGCCGAACATCACGTAAAGAACGACCGCAAGGCCGATGAAGAACAGCCAGGGATGGGCCCATTCGATGCCGAAGATGTGCAGCGAGCCGCCGTTGAGATAGCGCATGTAGCCGACGCCGCCGAAGGTCATGACGAAGGCGCCGAACGAAGCCAATATCGGCCACGGGCTCGGATCTATGATGTGATAATCGTGATGTTTCTGATGCGCTTCGGCCATTTGGACTCCCCCGGACCTATCCTCTCCGCTCCGGCTTAGCCGGAAACGAACCCAGTATCAAAGTTTCTTTTCAAGCGTTTGCGTTCCATCCTCGCGCGAAGCCACCGGCTTCGGTCCTTCCTTCGGATAGAACGTGTAAGACAATGTGACCGTGTGGATATCCTTGGATTCCACGGCCTTGACGATATCGGCGTCGATGTAGAAGACGACAGGCATGTCCAGCTTCTCGCCCGGCTGCAGCACGGTCTCGTTGAAGCAGAAGCACTGCACCTTGTTGAAATAGACACCCGCCTCGCCCGGCGTGACGTTGAACACGGCCTGGCCGCGCTGCGGCTGATTTGACTTGTTGACGGCGGTGAAATTCACCTGGATCGTTTCGCCGATGCGCGGATTGACCTCGCGCTCCACCGGCTTGAACTCCCAATCCAGCCCCGGCGCGACATTGGCGTCAAAGGTGACCCGCATCTTGCGGTCGAGGATGACAGTCGAGGCCTGCTCGACGCGCTGCGTCGTGCCGTTATAGCCGGTGAGCTGACAGAACATGCGATAGAGCGGCACGGCGGCATAGCTTGCCGCGCCCATGCCGAAGACGAAGGCAAGGCACATGAAAACGACGGCGCCATTGTTGCGCGGCTTTCTCGGCGTGCTTTGCGCTTCGCTCATCTCATGCCCTCAAGTGAATTTCACGATGGTTATGGCGTAGAAAATGACGACCAGAGCGGCCAGCACGAGGCCAAGCGCAACGTTGCGGTTGCGGCGGGACTTGCGCTGGGCGTCGGTGAGCTTGACGGTCTCGATCAAAGGCCGGCTCCCCAATGCGTCATCAGGAAGGACGCCAGGCGGTCGAACATCAGCGCCGAGAAGATGGCGAAGAGATAGAAGATCGAATAGGCGAAGAGCTTCTTGGCCGGCACCATCTTTTCGTCGCCATCGGGCATGCGCCAGCAAATGACGGACCAGTAGACGAAGACGGCGCTGAGCAGGCCGGCGACGACGCCATAGCCGGTGCTTGCAAAGCCGAGGAAGGTCGGCGCAACGGCGCTGAACGCGGTCAGCACTGCATAGACGACGATCTGGTTCTTGGTGGTGCGCTCGCCAGAGACATTCGGCAGCATCGGCACGCCGACGGACTGATAATCGCGCATCTTGAACAGCGCCAGCGCCCAGAAGTGGGCAGGCGTCCAGAGGAAGATGATGAGGAAGAGAACCGTGCTTTCGATGGTGACGCTATCGGTTACGCAGGCCCAGCCGATCATCGGGGGGAAAGCACCGGCCGCACCGCCGATGACGATGTTCTGCGGCGTCGAACGCTTCAGCCACATCGTGTAGACGACGGCGTAGAAGAAGATGGTGAAGGCGAGGATCGAGGCTGCGAGCCAATTGACGGCGAGCCCGAGGATCGACACGGAAAAGCAGGAAAGCACGAGGCCGAAGGCGAGCGCCTCGTTGGGCGCGATACGGCCGGCGGGGATCGGGCGCTTGGCGGTGCGGGTCATCACCGCATCGATATCGGCGTCATACCACATGTTGAGCGCGCCGGATGCACCAGCGCCGACAGCGATGCAGAGCACCGCGATGATGCCGATGACGGGATTGATGTGGCCGGGCGCCACGATCAGGCCGGCGAATGCGGTGAAGACCACAAGCGACATGACGCGCGGCTTGAGAAGCTCGAAGTAATCGCGTGCGCTGGCTTCCGACATGCGAAATTCGCTGTCGTCTCCAAGGCTGCTGCGATCGTCGATGACTGTCATTGGTATTGTCCTGAAAACTGAACGGTGACCGCCGCGCTCCTCCGGCGGCGGTCACGATGTCTCGCATCCATTTACTTGATGCGCGGGAGCTGTTCCCATTGGTGATAAGGGGGTGGCGAGGAAAGCTGCCACTCGAGGGTCGTAGCACCCTCACCCCACGGATTGTCTCCGGCGACGCGCTTCTTGGCGAAGGCTTCGAATACGCCGAAGAGGAAGATCAGAACGCCGAAAGCCGAAATGTAGGAGCCGATCGAGGACACGTAGTTCCAGCCGGCGAAGGCATCCGGATAGTCGATATAGCGGCGCGGCATGCCGGCGAGGCCGAGGAAGTGCTGCGGGAAGAACACCAGGTTGACACCGATGAACATGACCCAGAAGTGCAGCTTGCCGATGAGCTCGTTGTACATGTAGCCGGTCATCTTCGGGAACCAGTAGTACCAGCCGGCGAAGATGGCGAAGACGGCGCCGAGCGACAGAACGTAGTGGAAGTGCGCCACAACGTAATAGGTGTCGTGCAGCGAACGGTCGAGACCGGCGTTTGCCAGCTGCACGCCGGTGACGCCACCGACCGTGAACAGGAAGATGAAGCCGATAGCCCAGACCATCGGCGTCGAGAAGGTGATCGAGCCACCCCACATCGTCGCGATCCAGGAGAAGATCTTCACGCCCGTGGGCACGGCGATGACCATCGTCGCGAAGACGAAGTAGCGCTGTGCATCGAGCGACAGGCCGACCGTGTACATGTGGTGGGCCCAGACGACGAAGCCGACGGCGCCGATCGCGACCATGGCGTAGGCCATGCCGAGGTAGCCGAAGATCGGCTTCTTCGAGAAGGTCGAGATGATGTGGCTGACGATGCCGAAGCCGGGCAGGATCAGGATGTAGACTTCAGGGTGACCGAAGAACCAGAACAGGTGCTGGTAAAGGATCGGGTCGCCGCCGCCCTCGGGCACGAAGAAGGAAGTGCCGAAGTTGCGGTCGGTCAGCATCATGGTGATGGCGCCGGCGAGAACCGGGAGCGACAGCAGAAGCAGGAAGGCGGTGATCAGAACCGACCAGGCAAAGAGCGGCATCTTGTGCAGCGTCATGCCGGGAGCGCGCATGTTCAGGATCGTGGTGATGAAGTTGATCGCGCCGAGGATCGACGAGGCACCAGCGATGTGGAGCGCGAAGATCGCCAGATCGACCGCAGGACCCGGCGTACCCGTGCTCGAAAGCGGCGGATACATGGTCCAGCCGCCGCCGGCACCATAAGCGCCGGCCGGGCCTTCGACGAACATCGACATGATGAGCAGAAGGAAGGCCGGAACGATGAGCCAGAAGGAGATGTTGTTCAGACGCGGGAAGGCCATATCCGGCGCGCCGATCATGATCGGCACCATCCAGTTGGCGAAACCGCCGATCATCGCCGGCATGACCATGAAGAAGATCATGATCAGCGCGTGCGCGGTGGTGAACATGTTGAACATCTGCTTGGCGCCGTCGATGGCGGCATCGCCTTCGTAACCATAGACCATGGCGGCGAGGCCATGGAAAATCTGGATACCAGGCTCCTGCAGCTCCATGCGCATGGCAACGGAGAGCGCGCCGCCGACGATGCCGGCCATGATCGCGAAGATCAGGTACAGCGTGCCGATGTCCTTGTGGTTGGTCGAAAAGAGCCAGCGATTGACGAAGCTCGGCTTGTGCGAGTGGTCGTGGTGGTGATCGTCATGGGCGTGCGCGCCATGATCGTGATCATGCGAATGATCGTGTGCGGAAGGTCCAGCCATGTCCCGTTCCTTTTCCTTTACTGAGCGACGTTTTCGGCGACATCGAGGGTCTTTGCGGGACCATCGGTTTCAGCCATGAGGTTCTTGTAAGCACCGGGCAGGTCGGAGGCGGCGGACGCCATCCACTGCTTGTACTTGTCCTCGGAAACGACGCGAATTGCGATCGGCATGAACGCGTGGTCCTTGCCGCAGAGTTCGGAACACTGGCCGTAGAACAGGCCCTCGCGCTCGGCGCGGAACCAGGTTTCGTTCAGACGGCCGGGCACGGCATCGATCTTGACGCCGAAAGACGGCATCGCGAAAGCGTGAATGACGTCGGTCGGGGCAGCCGTCACGAGAACGCGCACGGTCTTGTTGACCGGCAGCACGAGTTCGTTGTCGACGGCGAGAAGGCGCGGATACTTGGCCTTGTCTTCCTTGCCGGCAGCGGCGCGGTCCTGATCCTTCAAGAGATAGCTGTCGAAGGCGAGCGGATTGTCGCCCGATCCCTCATACTCATAGTTCCACTGCCACTGCGTCGCGGTCGCCTTGATGGTGACATCAGGGTTCTCAGGAAGCGTCAGCTGCGCGGTCAAAAGATTGAACGACGGAACCGCCAGGAAGAGCAGCACCAGGACCGGTCCCACGGTCCAGGCGATCTCGATTGCGGTGTTGTGGCTCGTCTTTGATGGAACCGGGTTCGCACTTGCCCGGAAGCGAAGACAGACGATGATAAGAAGAGCGAGCACGAAGAGTGTCACGGGAACAATAAACCACAGCGTATATTGTTCGAACCAGTGAATATCGCGCATGATCGGCGTCGCGGCTGGCTGCAAAGTGGCCTGCCACGGCATCGGTTGGTCGGCATAACTGCCGGAAGCAAAAAGCAGACAGACCATCGCGGTCATGCCTGCATAGGCCTTCTTAATCACGTTTCATCTCCCTCGAGCGCTGACCCGCGTGCACTGCACGCAGAATCCTTGCCATCCTCATGCGCTTCAAACCACAGTTTAGCACTTGCCGCAATAATCCAAAGCATTTGGCCATGCGGCATTTTCGCCCCGATGATCCCTCCTCCGGGCGCATCGAAACATGCCATGATTTTCCTTATGATACGGAAAATGTTGGCTTGAGCCAGCCATCCTTCCCAAGAATAATCAAGAAACGTCCCATTTCCGCCGTAGTCCCCGGCTTTTCAGCGGGTGGGGCTTTTCATTTTGGACGGCCCGCCCCAACTTAGCGGCACTGATTCGAACTGCAGAGGTTTTCATGGGTTTCCGTTCCCTAGTGCGGCCGTTCGTGCTGTCGGCTTGTGTTACCGCCGCGGCGATCGCTCCGGCTTTCGCGCAGACGCCGGCGCCGACACCAGCTCCGGCCGCGCCGGCACAGCCCGCCCCCGGCGCCCCTGCCGCGCAGGCGACACCAGGACAGACGCAACCGCAGGCGCCCGGCACCGTCCGCTCCAATCACGGCGCGTGGTCCGTGGTCTGCGACAAGCCGGCCGGCGCTTCGGCCGAGCAATGCGCGCTGATGCAGAACGTGATTGCCGAGGATCGCCCGGAAGTGGGCCTCTCGGTTGTCGTGCTGAAGACCGCCGACCGCAAGTCGAAGATTCTCCGTGTGCTCGCGCCACTCGGCGTGCTGCTGCCCAACGGTCTCGGCCTTAACGTCGACGGTAAGGATATCGGCCGCGCCTACTTCGTGCGCTGCTTCGCCGATGGCTGCTACGCCGAAGTCGTGCTCGAGGACGAACTGCTGAAGACCTTCCGCAGCGGTGCCAGCGCCACCTTCATCGTCTTCCAGACGCCTGAAGAGGGTATCGGCATTCCTGTCGACCTCAAGGGCTTCGCCGAAGGCTACGACGCGCTTCCCTGATAACAGGGGCCTAATAGCTAGGCCTGAGCTCCGCGTCTGATCGCTTTTGCGATCCTTACCAATTCGACACTTGCTCGAACCGTCCCCGGGACCTACATCGGCAGGAAGCATTTCCTGCCGCAGCGGAGCATAATGACATGAATACCGATCTCCTGACGCTTTTCGACGCCGACGAAGCGAAGATGCGTTCGCTTGTCGCCGAGGCCCTTTCCGGTGCGGACGACGGGGAGCTCTATATCGAGCACGCGCAGGCCGAATCGCTGATGTTCGACAATGGCCGCCTCAAGGGCGGCAGCTTCAACACCGAGCAGGGTTTTGGCCTGCGCGCGGTGGCGGGCGAAGCCGTCGGTTACGCGCATGCGGGCGATCTCTCTGTTTCGGCGCTGAAGCGGGCTGCCGACGCGGTGAGCGCGGTGACGCGCGGCTATACCGGCAGCTATGCGGCGGCCCCGCAGGGCACCAACAAGAAGCTCTACAGCGACGAAAACCCGATCGGCTCACCCACCTTCGAGGAGAAGGTCAAGGTTCTGCAGGACATCGACGCCTATCTTCGCGGCAAGGACGACAAGGTCCGGCAGGTGACCGCTTCGGTCGCGGCCAGCTGGCAGGTGGTCGACATCCTGCGCGCGGACGGCCACCGGGTCCGCGATATCCGGCCGATGACGCGCATCAACATCTCCGTCATGGTCGGCCAGGGCGACCGCCAGGAAAGCGGCTCCTATGGCAGCGGCGGACGCATCGGCTTCGGTGATTTCATCGCCGAGGGCAACTGGCAGTATGGCGCCGACGAAGCGCTGCGCCAGGCGCTGGTCAATCTCGAGGCGATCGAGGCGCCTGCGGGCACGATGGATGTGGTGCTCTCCTCCGGCTGGCCGGGCGTGATGCTGCACGAGGCCGTCGGCCACGGGCTGGAGGGCGATTTCAACCGCAAGAAGACGTCGGCCTTCGCCGGCCTGCTCGGCCAGATGGTCGCCGCCCCGGGCGTGACCGTGGTCGATGACGGCACGATCGATAGCCGCCGCGGCTCGATCACCATCGACGACGAAGGCACGCCCTCGGGCTATAACGTGCTGATCGAAAACGGAAAGCTGGTGGGCTACATGCAGGACCGGCAGAACGCCCGACTGATGGGCATGAAGCCGACGGGCAACGGCCGCCGCCAGGGCTACGCGCATGTCCCGATGCCGCGCATGACCAACACCTACATGCTGGGTGGCGACAAGACGCCGGAAGAGATCATCTCGTCGGTGAAGAAGGGCATCTATGCCGTCTCCTTCGGCGGCGGCCAGGTCGACATCACCTCCGGCAAGTTCGTGTTCGGCTGCACCGAGGCCTACCTGATCGAGAACGGCAAGATCGGTCCGGCCGTCAAGGGCGCCATGCTGATCGGCAACGGTCCGGATGCGATGCAGCGGATTTCCATGGTCGGCAACGACATGAAGCTCGACACCGGCATCGGCAATTGCGGCAAGGCGGGCCAGTGGGTTCCGGTCGGCGTCGGCCAGCCGCATCTGAGGATGGACCAGGTGACGGTGGGCGGCACGCAGGCGTAGGCCCTTCCCCGATGACCGATATCAGCATTCGCCCCTTCGCGCCGTCGGACAAGGACGGCGTGATCTCGACGATCCTGCCGATCCAGAGCGAGGAGTTCGGGATCGCGATCACAGCCGCCGACCAGCCGGACCTTTCGGCCATTCCCGAGTTCTACCAGTCGGGCAAGGGTCAGTTCTGGGTGGCAACATCGGGTGATACCGTGGTCGGCACGATCGGGCTGAAGGATATCGGCAACGACCAGGCGGCGCTGCGCAAGATGTTCGTGGCGGCGGATTTTCGCGGCCGCGAACGTGGGGTTGCCACGGCGCTTCTTGCGGCGCTGGTGCGGCACGCAGAGGCGCAGGGGCTTGCCGATATCTATCTCGGCACAACGGACAAGTTTCTCGCGGCGCATCGCTTCTACGAGAAGAACGGCTTCGTCGAAGTCGAGAAGAGCACGCTGCCGCCGAGCTTCCCCGTCATGGCCGTCGACAGCAAGTTCTACAGGCTGAGCCTCAGCGCCGACTGACGCTCACAGAGCTTCATCCAAGGAAAACAGCCACTTGCGCTTGATCGCGGCCGCGAGGTCGAGATCGTTTTGGTGTGCGAAGAGCAGGATGTGGCCAAGCACGTCGGCGGCTTCGTTTTCGAGGTCGCGGGCCATGTCCTCGCCGGAACGGCCCTTGGGGCGCCCTCGCCCGCTGACGCGGTTCCAGGCCTGGGTGAGTTCGCCCATCTCTTCCTGGAGCTTCAGCAGAAACCAGTCGGCATCGCGGGTGATGCCGTTTTCTCCGGCATAGGCGCTCGAGGCCCGCTCGAACTTCAGGGCAAGATCATCCAGCATCATGTTCTCCTTTCGTTTACGTAGGAGAACCCTGATTCAGCGGCAATGTCCAGTCGGAATGGCTGGCGGATCAGCCGCGGTCGCCGAGCAGCATGCAATCGTAGGACCGCTTCTTCAGCGCATCGCAGGCGGATGTCGCGGCGTCGCGGCTTTCGAAGCCGACGAAGCGTGCGCGGTAGACCTTGTTGGCCCCCTTGCCGACGGCTTCCGTATAGGGGTTGGCCGACTTCAGCGCGGCGCCGCCTTCGGACTTGGCCTGGGCGAGAAGCGCGCGGGCGGCTTCGTCGCTCGGGGCAGCCGAGATCTGGATCGACCAGTCGCCGGTCGAAGCAACGGATGCGAGTGGCTTTGCAGAGCCGATTTTTGCCGACGGCGTTACGGCGTCGAGCGCCGAGGGACGCTCCTGCGGAACGGTGTCGCTCAGGTAGCCGAGCGCCTTGGGAGCAAGTTCGCTGCGGGCGATTTCAGGTGCTGCGACCGGGGCGACATCCTCGACGCGCGGTGCGGATGCGGGAACCGGCAGGTCGCTGGCGTCGGCCGCGGATGCAACTTCGACAGGCTCGCGGGAATTGACGCTGGCGACCAAGCGGGCGCCACCCGAAGAGGATGCGCGGCCCATGGCCTTGTCGAGCAGGGCCGCCATCTTGTCGTCGCGGCTGCGGGCGGTGCGGCCACCGAGGACCACGCCGACGACGCGACGGTTGCCATCCTTGACGGCGCTGACGAGGTTGAAGCCCGAGGCGTTGGTGTAGCCGGTCTTGATGCCGTCCATGCCCTGGTAGCGGTACATCAGGTTGTTGTGACCGCGAATCTGGCGTCCGCGGAAATTGAAGCTCGCGGTCGAGAAGAGGCGGTATTCGCGGGGATAATTCTTCATCAGGGCGACGGCGAGCGTGGACATGTCACGCGCCGTGGTCACCTGGCGACCATCCGGCAGGCCCGACGCATTGTAGAACGAGGTACGGCTCATGCCGAGCTGGCGCGCCTTCTGCGTCATCAGCCTGGCGAAATTGCTTTCCGAGCCACCGAGCTTCTCGCCCATGGCGGCAGCGGCGTCGTTTGCCGACTTGGTGATCATACCGAGGATTGCTTCGCGCACGGTGATCGACGTTCCTGCCTTGGCGCCGAGCTTGGTCGGCGGGCGGGAGGCGGCGTATTTCGACATGACGATCGGGGTATCCCAGTTCATCTTGCCGCGATTGATGGCCTCAAACGCCATGTAGATCGTCATCATCTTGGTGAGCGACGCGGGATGATTGAGGACATCGGCGTTTTCCGACGACAGAACCTTGCCGGTTCTTGCATCGAGGATGAGTGAAGCGCTGCCAGCCATAGCCGACAACGGCGCCGCAACGACCAACGTCGCGGTTATAATCGCGGCCAACAGCTTTCTCATGCACTTCCCCTCGATGAACGGCCGACCCTCGTCGCCCGAATTTTGTCCCGTTCCTGTACAGAAGGACACAATATGGCGCGACTTTGCGGCAACGTGGACAATTTTTGTCAAATTTTACCCTTTATGGTGAAAAAAACGTAAAACACGCCCTGCAATATTAGCATTCAGGCAAAGTCAGCATTCAGCAAGGCTTAACCTCGCCCTTGCTAGGGTCGCCTTCCTCACGACCCCCGCAGACGGAGCGGAGATGATGAACGCCAGAACGCTGGCAAAGCGGATCGCGATAACTGGCGGGCTGGAGGTGGCCAACCTCCTGCGCTCGGTCGGGCTGATGCGCGGCGCACGCGGGATGGGCGCGATCTTCACGCTGCATCACGTTCGCCCCCACGAGCCGGCCGCCTTTTCGCCTAACGCGCATCTGGAGATCACGCCGGACTTTCTCGACGCGGTGCTGACGCGGCTGAAGAGCGACGGCTACCGATTCGTGTCGCTTACTGATGTTCCCGATGCGCTCGCCGAGCCGAAACCATCGCAGCCCTTCGCGGCCTTTACGCTCGACGACGGCTATCGCAACAATCTCGTCTACGCCATGCCCGTGTTCGAGCGGCATGAGGCGCCGTTCACGATCTTCGTGGCCAAGGGGCTGGTGGAGCGGACGCATACGATCTGGTGGGAGACGCTGACGGCGCTCTTGCGGCGCGAGGACAGGCTGAGCTTCGATTTCGGCGATGGTGCCGAGACGATCGACACCGCGACGCCCGCTGACAAGCACCGCGCCTTTGCCCGCTTCGCACGCTATATTCATATGCATGAGGAGAGCTCTGCTGTAGAGGCCGTGGATGCGCTGGCGCGGTCGCATGGGATCGACCCCACCGAGATCGTCGACGATCTGGTGATGGGCGCGCCGGAGCTCAACCTTCTCGACGCCAGCCCACTCGCCTCGCTCGGCGCCCACACGGTCAGCCACCGTGCCGTCGCGCGGCTTTCCGACGCCGAGGTTCGCGATGAGATGACGCACTCCCAGGATTATGTCGAGGTGATCAGCGGCCACCGGCCTGAGGCGTTTGCCTATCCTTATGGAACGCGCGAGGCGGTGACGCAGCAGCAGGCGGCGATTGCTAGGGATCTCGGCTTTTCTCTGGCGGTGACGACGCAGCCCGGCGTGATCGGCCGGCAATCGCTCGAGCGCGCCACCTATCTGCCGCGGCTCTCCATCAACGGGCTCTATCAGAAGCCGCGCTATGTCTCCGGCCTTGCTTCGGGAATCCCTTTGAAGCTGATGGGCAATCGCGGCTGAGGGTCAGCCCTTCCCCGCCGAGATTATCCACCGATCACTTTCTTTTGAGTCGGCAAGCCATAGGCGGGCGATGCCAGCGCCTCGGGGACACGATCTTTTCAACCTAGGATGAAAATTCGAGCGAGGAGCGCCGTGGTTGCGCGGCGCTCCGTTTCGATGTCAGCGGCGGCGGGTTCGTGGCACCCTTGCGCGGGCGATTGCAGACGCCGCCGAGGGGATGCTTACGGATACATCCGCACCTTGTCCCAGCCGCCTTCGGGCGTGGCGCGGCGGAACTCGATGCGGTCGTGGAGCCGGAACTTCTGGTCTTTCCAGAACTCGATCGAGGTCGGCTTGATGCGGAAGCCGGACCAGTGCGGCGGGCGCGGGATCTCGCCGATGGCATAGCGCGCCGTGTATTCGGCGACGGCTTTTTCCAGCGCGAAGCGGCTTTCGAGCGGACGCGACTGCTTGGAGGCCCAAGCGCCGATGCGGCTGCCGCGGGCGCGGGTCTTGTAGTAGGCGTCGGCCTCCTCGTCGCTCACCACTTCAACCGGGCCGCGCAACCGAACCTGGCGGCGCAGCGTCTTCCAGTGGAAGCACATGGCCGCTTTTTTCTGGCCGAGGACTTCGCGGCCTTTCTGACTTTCGAAATTCGTGTAGAACACAAATCCGTCTTGATCGAATCCCTTAAGGAGAACCATGCGGACATTGGGAAGGCCGTCTTCATCGACCGTCGCAAGCGCCACCGCATTCGGGTCATTGATCTCGGAAGCCTCGGCTTCCTTCAGCCAATCCGCAAAGAGCTGGAACGGCTCGTTTTGCTCGGTGAAGTCACTGGTTGTTAACTCATTTTCCGACATATTAGCTCAAATGCCCCGGGTTTATTCGATAATTGCCCAGCCCAAAACTACTGGACAGGACACAGGGTGGAAGTCATAGCAAAGTCAGTTCGTCATACAAAGGGCCTCATGCGCCAATGCGCGGCCATCTGCGTTGTCGGAACGGCAGTGCTTTCTCTCTCCGGCTGCATGGCCGGCGGGCTTGATATGTTCAGCAGCAACAAGGTCGACCGTTCGGTCGCCACAGGCACCGTGCCGCAGCCGGCTCCGACAAGCGACAGCATCTCCGACGAAATGACCGTGGGCAATGCCGTCACCTCGGCCGACATCAACGGCCTGCAGGGACGCCCCCTTCCCTGGGCGAACGCTTCCACCGGCAGCGCCGGCGTGATCGACACGATCGTCGAAAACAACGACACCGGCCAAGTCTGCCGTCAGTTCAAGACGACGCGCCACTCCTATGTCGGCATCTCGAAATTCTACGGCAAGACCTGCCTCGTCGGCGGCGGCAACTGGCAGCTCCTGAGCTTCCAGCCCGAGAGCTGAGCGGCCTTTTCAGCCAGTCGTTAACGGCTGCCCCCGGCTACGTTTCCGGATTTAGCAAAAGATAACCATTCCGCATGAAACCGTGGCGTGTCCTGACACCAAATAAGGACTGATTAGCAAGTTTGCGGGACTGTGGTTCGCATATGTGCGCAGATTTTCTGCTCGCGAAGCGAACTTCGGCGCACCAAATGAGTTTAATCGGGGCTGCGGAGTGCCGGACAGGGCACCTCGCATTTGGACACCGGGCGGTTTGGAACATGCGCGATCCTTATAAGATATTGGGCGTCAGGCGCGACGCTGGGCAGGACGAGATCAAGGCAGCTTGGCGCAACATGGCCAAGGTGGTGCACCCTGACCATAATCAGGGCGACCCGCTGGCCGGTGCGCGCTTCGCCGAGATCGGCCGCGCCTACGACACGCTGAAGGACCCGAAGAAGCGCAGTCTTTTCGACAGCGCGGCGCGGGCGGCCGAAGCCAAGCAGAACGAGAAGCAGAACGAAAACACCATCATGGCGCAGCGCCAGGCGGCGCGCGAAGCCGCGATCCGCGCCAAGCAGGCGCAGGAAAACGCCGAGCGGGTGATGGAAGAACTGGCGCGGGCAGCGGCGCAGAAGGCGGCAGCCGAAGCGGCCAAACAGCCGCAGCCGCAACAGCAGCAGCAGGCAGGTGTTGCCGAGCCCGCCGAAGAGATGATCGAGCGGATATTCGGCAATCAGTCCCGAGCGGCAAGCGGTGGCGGACGGACGCGCGGTTTTGGTTCCGGCCGGGCCAAGCGTCCGGAGCCCGAGAGCGCCGAGGCCGACAAGCAGACGGATAAGGCTAGCGAGAGCGCCAAGGCCGGCGATGCCGGCAAGAGCGCAGACGAAGAGCACGGCGCGGAAGAAGCCGCGGCGGCGAGCGCTGCCGTCCTGCAGCCACTCAGCCTCCTCACCTCATTCGTACGCCGCTTCACCGGCGGCGCGGCCCCCGCGCCCGAGAAGGCGCCGGACCAATTGGCCATCGCGACCGTCACCATTGAGGACATCTTGAAGGGAGCCTGGGTGAACGTCGATCTCGGCGATGGCCGCGATGCCGGCTTCGCGCTGACGCCGGGGACCACCGAGGGCCACACGGTGCGCCTCAAGGGACAGGGTCACAAGCTGACGGGCATGCAGCGCGGCGACGCTGTGGTCAATATTCACATCGCCCCGCATGCCGACTTCACTGTCGACGGCTTCGACCTGCACACCGTGCTTCCCGTCACCATCGAAAACGCCGTGCTCGGCACCGACGCGCGCATCGACGGACCGAACGGACCGCTGACGGTGACCGTGCCGGCATGGTCGGGATCGGACAAATCAATCCGGTTCGAAGGTCAGGGATTGCCCAAATCGGATGGCGGAAAGGGCGATCTTGTGGTCGAACTACGCATTATCCTGTGGGAAAAGCCCGACGATAAGGTCACGGATTTGATGAGAATTATGAAGAACGGCCTGTTTTTGTGAATTTTAGGTGACATTAGCACCCTTTGTTACGTTCCCTAACAGTTGATGATTGCTGCCAATCTTGAACCGGCTGGCCGGCTATGCCATAGGCAGGATCGATCAATTTACTTAAGGGGCGAAACATGGCTCAGGCACAAGGCCTCATGTCAGGCAAGCGCGGCGTCATCATGGGCGTTGCCAACAATCGTTCGATTGCGTGGGGCATTGCCAAAGCTATTCATGCACAGGGCGGCGAGGTTGCCTTTACTTATCAGGGTGATGCGCTGAAGAAGCGGGTCGAGCCGCTGGCAGCCGAACTCGGCGGCATTCTTGCCGGACACTGTGATGTCAGCGATGAAGCATCGATCGACGAGGTTTTCGACAACATCGAGAAGACCTGGGGCAAGATCGACTTCATCGTGCATGCGATCGGCTTTTCGGACAAGGACGAGCTCACCGGCCGTTACGTCGACACCTCGGCGGACAACTTCGCCAAGACGATGCAGATCTCCGTCTATTCCTTCACCTCGGTCGCCCGTCGCGCCGAGAAGCTGATGACGGATGGCGGCTCGATGCTGACGCTGACCTATTACGGCGCCGAAAAGGTCATGCCGAACTACAACGTCATGGGCGTTGCCAAGGCAGCTCTCGAAGCCAGCGTGAAGTATCTGGCGGTCGATCTCGGACCGAAGAACATCCGCGTCAACGCGATCTCGGCCGGCCCGATCAAGACGCTTGCAGCGTCCGGCATTGGCGACTTCCGCTATATTCTCAAGTGGAACGAATACAACGCGCCGCTGCGCCGCACCGTCACCATCGAAGAAGTCGGCGATGTCGGCCTCTACATGCTGTCGGACCTGTCGCGCTCGGTCACGGGCGAAGTGCATCACGCCGACAGCGGTTATCATGTTATCGGCATGAAGGCTGTGGACGCGCCGGATATTTCCGTCATAAAAGACTGATCGTACTCTCTTATGAGTCATGCTCGCGGCCCCTCCTCGCGGAAGCGATAAGGGGCCGTTTGCAATATGGAGCCGATCATTGCTTATCTACGTCATTCGTCACGGCCAGACAGACTGGAACGCGGAACGCCGCCTGCAAGGGCAAAAGGACATCCCGCTCAATGCCATCGGTCGTGAGCAGGCGCGCCAGAACGGCATCAACCTCGCGGAAATCCTGAAGGTCGAAGGCATCGAGTTCGATTTCATCGCGAGCCCGCTCGGCCGTACGCGCGCGACGATGGAGATCGCCCGCGAAGCAATGAACCTCCCGCCCAAGGACTACCGCACCGACGAGCGCCTGGTGGAAGTGTCGTTCGGTGACTGGGAAGGCTTTACGGTCAAGGAACTGAAGGCGACCGCCAAGGACCGGATCGTTGAGCGCAATCTGAACAAGTGGGATTTCATTCCGCCGGGTGCCGACGCAGAGAGCTACGAGATCATGTCGTGGCGGGTGGCTTCCTGGCTGAACGAGGTGGACCGGCCGACGGTCTGCGTCACGCATGGCGGCGTCATTCGCAGCCTGTTCAGGACGATTGCCAACGTGCCGAAGGATGAAGCGGCAGAGGGCGAGATTCCGCAGGACCGGATTCTCAAGATCGAGACCGACACGAAGCAGATCGCCTGGATTTAATCAGGAGAGGTTAGGCTTCGCGCCAGCCGAATTACTGTACGATATCGAGATCGTTGATGACGCGCTTTCCGTCGACTTCCGTGTAGAAGACGATAACCTTCACGCCTGCCTTCAAGCCCTCGAAATTGAATTCTTCCGACGCCTGATAGGTCTTGCCGTCATCGAGCGTGAGGCTGAGATTGCTCATGTCGATGTTCTTGATCGTCGCTTCTACGTCCGCGCTCTCGGCAAAGCCGCTGATCGGCGACAGAAAACTCGCTGTGGCCAAAAGTGTAGCAACTACGAAGCGCATGACGGCATTCCTTCGAAAACACGACTCAAACATCCAATTGTGCATAGATAGCCTCCCGAATATGGCGAAATTTGCCCTGAACCGTGACCATTCCCGCCCAATTGATGAAGCGCATTTTAACAACAATCAAGAGGGTTCGTTAATACAGTCGTACACTTAAAACGTGTTCCCAATACTACCTGTAAGAAATCGTAAATTAACACCCGCTACTTACAGTCATAGGGAAACAGGGAGACTGGGGTTTTGCTATTCCGCAGGAAACATAACGAGGCAACGCGGAGTTCTTTGAGGAATACCCATATCTCGTTTCTGGTTTCCTGCCTGGTCGCCGTGGTCGTCATCATCGTCGGCTTCAGCCTGGATCGCGCCAATACCGCGGCTAATCTTCGCGAATTGACGATCCGCACGGAAAACGAGACCAGCCTTATTCGCGCGCGTGTGACCGCCCAGATCAACATGGACATCACCATCGTGCGCGACCTCTCCAACATGGTCGCGATCAGCTCGAAGATGAACGCCGAGGAGATGGAGCGGCAGATCAACTGGCTGCTCATCCAGAACCCGCATTTCGTGCATATCGCCGTTGCGCCCGATTTCATCGTGCAGTCGGTATTTCCGCCGACGGAAGGCAAGGATCGGCTTGGCCACGACGTGCGCGAATTCCTGATGGATCGCCAGTCGGTGGCGCGCACCACCGGCAACCAGCAGGCGCGTTTCTACGGACCGATCCGCACGCTCGACGGCAAGGACACCTTCGCGATCTTTTTCCCCGTCTTCGTAAAAGAGAACGGCCAGCGGCGGGTCTGGGGCGCGGTCGAGGCGGTAATCGACGCCGACATGTTCTATGAGAACACCGGCCTGAAGCCGGCGCGTGACAGCGAGAACCGCGAAAAGTATCCGCATCTCGACCACCTCTCCATCGCGCTGCGCGATCTTGGAACCACGGGTGCAGCCGTCTCCCCGTTCTTCGGTTCGCCCGAGGTGCTGGGGCAGCGGCCGCTGACACGCAAGATCACATTCGCCGGCGGACGATGGGAGATCGCGGCGGCGCCGAAGACCGGCTGGACCGCCCCGCCGGAAAATCAGCAGACGCTGCGGTTCATCATCCTCGCCGCCGCCTGCCTCACGATCGTTCCCGTGTTCTTCGCAACTCTTTTGCTCGGCGAGCGCAACAAGAACATCAGGCAGCTGGAAAAGCGCGAGGAGACGCTGCTGGAACTGTCGCAGCGTCTCAATCTGGCGCTGGAGACATCCAACATCGGCATCTGGGAACTGAGAAACGGCGGCCAGAGCCTGTTCTGGGATGGGCGCGCGGCCGCACTTCACGGCAAGCAAGCGATAGAAGGCAGCTACTCGCTCGACGACTGGCTGGAGACGATCGTTCCCGACGATCGCCGGGTGGCGAAGATCCACCTCTTGAAGGATGGCCGGTCTGGTTCCTCCTACACGACGCAATACCGGATCGAGCTTTCGGATGGCAGCACGCGCTATCTGCGATCGGTGGGCTCGGTCTATAACGACGCCGCCGGCACCATCCGCACGATCGGCATCGTCTGGGACGTGACTGCCGACGCGGTTGCGGCCGAGACGCTGCGCCGTGCGAAAGACATAAGCGACATCAAGAATGCCGAGCTGGAACTTGCGCTCGACGAACTCTCGCACCGCGAGGCCGAGCTTGCCGAGCTCTCGGGCAAGCTCGATCTGGCGCTTGATTCCTACCAGTGCGGCATCTTCGAGGCCACGCTCGGCAAGCCCGGTTCGTTCTGGGACGACCGGATGCACGAGCTCTACGGGCTGGAGCCGCGCGCCGGCTTCATGGACGAGGAGACCTGGCTCTCCTGCGTGCTGGAAGAAGACCGTCCGCTCGCCATCGAAAGCGCACGGCATTTCAAGAAGGTCGGCGATACCCATACCGTCGTCTGTCGCGTGCCGACCGAGGACGGGACGATGCGCTATGTGCGCTCGACCGGAAAGGTGCATGCGACCTCGAGTGGCCAGCTGAAAATCATCGGCGTCGCCTTCGACATCACCGAAGACGCGCTGATGACGGCGGAATTGAAGGCGGCGAAGGACGAGGCGATCGGCAAGAACATCGAGCTCGAACTCGCCAACAACCGCATCGAGCACAATTCGCTGCACGATCCGCTGACCGGGCTCGCCAACCGCCGCAAGCTCGACAAGGCATTGGAGCAGCTGACCGAGGCCGGGCAGCACGCCAGGCAGAAGTTCGCGATCCTGCACATCGACCTCGATCGCTTCAAGGAAATCAACGACACGTTGGGCCACGCTGCGGGCGACGCCATGCTCGTCCATGCCTCCCGCGTGCTCTCGCGCAGCATACGCCCGAGCGACATCGTGGCGCGCATCGGCGGCGACGAATTCGTCATCCTGGCGCTCAATGCCAACGACGCCGAGATGTCGGCGCTTTCGGGCCGGATCGTCGAGGAGATGCGCCAGCCGATCGACTTCCAGGGTTTTGCCTGCCGCTGCGGCGTGTCGATCGGGATTGCGCTCGCGAGCGGCATGCGCGTCGATGCCCGCAAGGTGCTGATCAACGCCGACATCGCGCTCTACCGAGCGAAAAGCCAGGGCCGCAACCGCTTCCAGTTCTTCAATCACAATCTGCAGGCCGATATCATCAACAATAAGCGGCTGGCCGATGAGATCCTCTCGGGCATCGAGAACGGCGAGTTCATCACCTGGTACCAGCCGCAATTCAGCGCCCGCACCATGCAGTTGACCGGCGTCGAGGCGCTGGTGCGCTGGCAGCATCCGTCCCGGGGTCTGCTGACGCCGGACAAGTTCCTGAAGATCGCGGAAGAGATCAACGTCGTGCAGACGCTCGACCGCATCGTTCTCGAAACCGCGCTGAAGGACAAAATGCGGTGGGCGGCGCTTGGCGTTTCCGTTCCCAAGGTCTCGGTCAACGTGTCTGCCCGGCGCCTGCATGACGATGCGCTGGCCGATTCGCTGCGCATGCTGCAGATCAGGCCGGGCGAGATCTCGTTCGAGCTGGTGGAATCGATCTTCCTCGACGAGAGCGAGGACGTCGCTGCCGAGAACCTCGACAAGATCAAGGCGCTCGGCATCGATATCGAGATCGACGATTTCGGCACGGGCCACACCTCGATCGTCAGCCTCCTAAAGCTGAAGCCGAAGCGGCTGAAGATCGACCGGCAGCTGGTGCAGCCGATCATCACCTCGGCGCAGGAACGCGCGCTGGTGCGCTCGATCATCGACATCGCCCGCTCGCTCGGCGTCGAGACCGTGGCCGAGGGCGTCGAGACTGTCGCGCATGCCAGCCTGCTTCTCGAACTCGGCTGCGATCTGCTGCAGGGCTACGCCTTCTCGCGCCCCCTCTCCTTCGACGATTTCACCGAAGCGGCTGCCCATACGGCCTGGCGCATCGCTTCATAGGATCGCTTTGCGCGGTTGTTCTCGAATTTGAGGAAACACCGTTTCCCAATGGAGACGGTTTGGCGCAAAGAAAGCCTTTTGCCCTCTCGGCTTTTGGCCTATGAGTGTCGCGCCTTTTTAAAGAATGGCGCGGCCCGGGGACGCCCGGCGGCGCGATCCGGTCGGAGCATATGTCACACAATACATTCGGTCACCTCTTCCGCGTAACCACCTGGGGCGAAAGCCACGGTCCGGCGCTCGGCTGCGTCGTCGACGGCTGCCCTCCCGGCCTGCGTTTCAAGCTTGCAGACCTTCAGGTGTGGCTCGACAAGCGCAAGCCCGGCCAGTCGCGCTTCGTGACGCAGCGCCGCGAGGATGACCTCGTCAAGGTGCTGTCGGGCGTGATGTTCGATGCCGACGGCGAGACGATGATCTCGACCGGCACGCCGATCTCGATGCTGATCGAGAATACCGACCAGCGCTCCAAGGATTACGGCGAGATCGCCCGCCAGTATCGACCGGGCCATGCCGACTACACCTACGATTTGAAATACGGCATCCGCGACTATCGCGGCGGCGGGCGCTCTTCGGCGCGCGAAACGGCGGCGCGCGTGGCGGCCGGCGGTATCGCGCGGCTGGTCGTTCCCGGCGTTCGTGTGCGCGGCGCGCTGGTGCAGATCGGCAAGCACAAGATCAACCGCGACAATTGGGACTGGGACCAGGTCGACCAGAACCCGTTCTTCGCGCCGGATGCTGATATCGTTCCCGTCTGGGAAGAATATCTCGACGGTATCCGCAAGAAGGGCTCGTCGATCGGCGCCGTTGTCGAGGTCGTCGCCGACGGCGTTCCGGCCGGTTTGGGCGCACCTATCTATTCCAAGCTCGACCAGGATATCGCCTCGCTTTTGATGTCGATCAACGCCGTCAAGGGTGTGGAGATCGGCAACGGCTTCGAGGCGGCCGAGATCACCGGCGAAGAAAACGCCGACGAGATGCGCATGGGCAATGACGGCCAGCCGATCTTCCTGTCGAACCATGCCGGCGGCATTCTTGGCGGCATTTCGACCGGTCAGCCGGTCATCGCCCGCTTCGCGATCAAGCCGACCTCGTCGATCCTGACCGAGCGCCAGTCGATCGATGCCGACGGCAAGAATGTTGATATCCGCACCAAGGGTCGCCACGACCCCTGCGTCGGCATCCGCGCCGTGCCGATCGGCGAGGCGATGGTCGCCTGCGCCATCGCCGACCACTACCTTCGAGACCGCGGCCAGACCGGCCGGCTGAAATAGGAACGTTCCCATGCCTTACGATCAGAAGCGCGTCGTAGACGCTATCCGGGCCTTCGAGGCCGGCGAAATCGTTGTCGTCGTCGATGACGACGGCCGCGAGAACGAAGGCGATCTCATCGTTGCCGCCGTGCACTGCACGCCGGAAAAGATGGCCTTCATCGTGCGCCATACCTCGGGCATCGTCTGCACGCCGATGCCGAAGGAAGAAGCCAAGCGTCTCGGGCTGAACGCCATGGTCGCGGAAAACGACAGCGCGCACACGACGGCCTTCACCGTCACGGTCGACTTCAAGCACGGCACGACGACCGGCATCTCCGCCGACGACCGCACGCTGACGGTGCGCAACCTCGCCAACCCGAATGTCGGCGCTTCCGACTTCGTGCGCCCCGGCCACATCTTCCCGCTGGTCGCCCGCGAGGGTGGCGTTCTGATGCGCTCCGGCCATACGGAAGCTGCCGTCGATCTCTGCAAGCTCGCCGGGCTGCCGCCGATCGGCGTGATCTGCGAACTGGTCAACGACACCGGCAGCGTGATGCGCGGGCCGCAGGTGTCCAGCTTTGCCGAAGAAAACGGCCTGAAGCTCGTTTCCGTCGCCGACCTCATCGCATACCGCCAGCGCAAGGAAACGCTGATCCAGCTGCAGGCGAGCTTCGATGTCGAGACGCCGTTCGGCAAGGCTAAGGCCCACAGCTACTCGCTGCCCTGGGATCCGATGCAGCACCTCGCCGTCGTCTTCGGCGATATTCGCGATGGCATAGACATTCCGGTGCGCCTGCACACCGAAAGCGTGGTGGACGACCTGTTCGGCAAACGCTCCGTCGATCACTACATGAAGAAAATCGCCGAGAAAGGTCGCGGCGTCATCGTCTATCTGCGCGAAGGTTCGGTCGGCGTCGGTCACCAGGACAACGGCCGCAAGGCTTTGGGCCAGGGCCGCGAAGTGCATGCCGAGGCGCAGAACCGTGAAAGCGAATGGCTGGAAATCGGTCTCGGCGCGCAGATCCTGAAGGATCTCGGCGTCAGCTCGATCAAGCTACTGACCCGCAGCGAGCGCCACTATGTCGGCCTCGAAGGCTTCGGCATCAAGATCGCGGAAACAGAGATCGGCTAAGGCCGGTGAGATGATCAGCCGGCGGGTAAGGCCCGCCGGTTTCGCCCTTCGTCAGGCGGCGATGCGCTTGAAGCGCGTCCTGACGTTCTGCATGTAATATTTGCCCGGCGATTCAGACGTCACCATGGCGATGACATGGGCTTCGGCCACGCCTTCGAACATGCGTTCCTCGCCATTGTTCAGGCAGACGCGCAATCTGCCGTCTTCCTGGCTGAAATAGACCGCGTCGATCAGGGCGGACTTGACGGTAACGGGCTTCATCCGCGCACGCTGCTCGCTCAACGAAACGATCGAACCTGTCGCCGCGGCGCGGGCGTCGCGACGGTTACGCATCAGTGCTCTGACCCTGCGGGCGAGGCTGTTCCATGCCGTCCATGCGGCGTATCTGATCGCTCGTGTTTTCATGCTGTAATCGTACGAGCGCGGTCCTTAAGAAGTTCGCGAAGAAGCATGGTAAACCCCCGTCAAGATTAACAGGCGGCAATCATCTAAAATACGAACTATCTCAACGATGACAATCGCTTAGCCGCGCCAACCTTCCAGCATCTCGACCCGCTCGACGCCAGCGAAACGGGCGACACGATCAAGTTCGGCGGCGAGCTTTTCAAGGCGGCCCGCGGAGGGTTTGACGCCCGGCTCCAGCCACAGCCGCTTGACGTCGAGCGAGCCCTTCTTGCGGTCCGCCTTCATGTCGATGCGGCCGATCAGGCGATCGCCTTCCAAGAGCGGAAAGACGTAATAGCCATATTCGCGCTTGGGCTCGGGGACGAAGATTTCGATGCGATAGAAGAAGCCGAAGAGGCGTTCGGTGCGGTTGCGGTCGCGGATCATCGGATCGAAGGGGCTGAGCACCCGGATGCGCGGTGGTGCCGCGGGATAGTCATCGAGCGTATCGAGGAAATCCGAAAACGCCCATGACGGGCGCGGCTTGCCGCCCAGTGCCGGCTCGATCAGGATCTCGGTCAGTTCATCGCGGTGGGCGGTGACCCAGCCCTTGGCCTCATCAGGCGAGACCAGCGCCCAGAAGGCCGCGATCTCGCCATGGGTGGCAAAGCCCAGCCTTGTCAGCGCGCTGCGGCAGGCCCACTCCACGAATTCCTCGCGGCTGACCTCGGGCTCGTGGAACTCGGCCGGGATGACGCGCTCGACCAGGTCATAGACCTTCTGGAAATTCGAGCGGCCCGAGATGGCGAACTTGCCGGTGCGCCAGAAATATTCCAGTGCCGTCTTGTTGGGATGCCAGTTCCACCAGCCGCCGGAGACGTGACCATCGGCCTTGATCTCACGTGCCATGATGGCGCCGTCGCGGCTCACCCGCTCGTAGGTCTCGTCGAAGGCATCCTCGAAGCCCTCGCCGCGCCATTTGCGCCAGCGATCCACCAGGACCTCCTCCTCCCGCCGGAACTTGTGCTTCCAATAGCGGAAGTAGCTGCTCGGCAGGATGGAGGCGTCGTGCGTCCAGTGCTCGAACAGCGCGCCGTCCTTTTCCAGAAGCGCCGTCAGGTGCTCGCGCTTGTAGGTCTGGTTGCGCGAGAAGAGGATCTGGTGATGGGCGCGCTCCACCCATTGGATGCTGTCGATCTGCACGAAGCCGAGATCGTGGATCAACTGCAGCAGGCCGGATTTGGTGAGCACGCGGTTGGGCGGGGCACTCAAGCCCTGCTTGGCCAGAAAGATGCGGCGGGCGTCGGCATTGGAGATCAGCTTCGTCATGGCAGCGATGATAATCCGGAAAATGTTCCTAGCCACCCGAATATGGCGGGTTCGGGCGAGGATGCAATGGGGTCGGGTCGCGTCGCGTTTTGATCTTCCCTCCGGCCGCATTCGTTTATAGAACGGCGCTTCACCTCAGGGGGACGCAGTGAATATCCGTTTCGAAAGCGCCGGTGTCAGCTACGGGTCGCGGACTGCGCTGCAGCCGCTGACGCTCGAGCTCACCGAAAAGCGAATCGCCATCATCGGGCTGAACGGCTCCGGCAAGACGACCTTCGCGCGGCTGATCAACGGCCTGACCAAGCCGACATCGGGCCGCGTCATCGTCAACGGGCGCGACACATCGGATGAGAAAGCAGCGCTCGGCGATGTCGGCTTCATCTTCCAATCGCCGCAGAACCAGATCATCCTGCCTGTCGTGCGAGATGATATCGCCTTCGGGCTGAAGAGCCGCGGACTTGCGAAGGCCGAGATCGAGGCCAGGGTGGCCGAGGTACTCGACCGCTTCAATGCCGGGCATCTCGCCGAGCGGCGCGCGCACGAGCTTTCCGGTGGCGAACTGCAGATGGCGGCACTCTGCTCGGTGCTCGCCACCGGCCCCGATATCCTCATTCTCGACGAGCCGACCAACCAGCTCGACCTGCGCAACCGCGGCCTCGTGCGGGGGCTGATCGAGAGCCTGCACGAGAGCGCCATCGTCATCACCCACGATCTGGAGCTGATCGCCGATTATCCACGTGTGCTCGTGTTTCACCAGGGCCAACTGGCGGCCGATGCGCCGGCCGCCGAGGCGATCGCCCGCTACCGGGAGCTCGCGGCCTGATGCAATCGCTTTATGTCGAGGGCAATAGCCGGCTGCACCTGATCTCGGCGCGGGTGAAGCTCATCGTGCTTGCCGTGCTCGGCATCGCGCTGTTTGCCACCGCCAACATCGCGCTGCTGGCCGTGGCCGTCGTCGCCACCGGCGTCGTCTATTTCGGCATCGGCATGCCGGTTCGTGCAGCCCTTGCGCGTTTGAAGCCGATCCTTCTCACCATTCTCATCGTCGCCGTCTTCAGCCTCGCCTTCAATCCCTGGCATGGCGCCGTCGTGGCGCTGCTTCGGCTAACGGCGCTGATGCTCTTTGCCGCGAGCGTCACCGCGACCACGACGATCGCCGCCTTCATGGACGAGATCACGCTTGCCGCCCGGCCGCTGGAGCGGCTCGGGCTGGTGCGGGCCGACGATGTCGGGCTTGCCGTCGGGCTGGTGGTGCGCTTCGTGCCTGAAATCATCGGCCGCTACCACGCGATTGCCGAGGCGCATCATGCCCGCGGGCTGAAGGTGCGGCCATCAACGGTGTTGGTGCCGCTGATCATCCTGACGCTGAAGGATGCTGATAACATCGCGGCTGCGATTGACGCGCGCGGTATTCGGCGGCATGTGAATTAGCACCTATTGAACCACGGAGCCATCATGAGCACCCGAGACCTCGTTCTGTCCGCCCTGTTTGCCGCCATCATCGTCGCGCTCGGCATCCTGCCGCCAATCACGCTCGGCTTTATTCCGGTGCCGATCACGGCGCAGTCGCTCGGCGTGATGATGGCCGGCGTGGTGCTCGGCGCCCGGCGCGGCACGGTGGCGGTGCTGATCGTGCTGGTGCTTGTCGCGATCGGCCTGCCGGTTCTCTCCGGCGGTCGCGGCGGTCTTGCGGCGTTTGCAGCACCCACCACCGGCTTCCTGATCGGCTGGGTCTTCGCCGCCTTCACCACCGGCTATATCAGCGAGCGGCTGGTGAAGCACGGCCAGGCGGCCGGCATGCAGCTGACCGGCTTCTTCTTCGCGGCGATGATGGGCGGGATCGTCGTGCTCTACGCCTTCGGCATCGTCTATCTCGCCTTTGCCGCGCAGATCGGCCTGAAGGCTGCGTTTACCGGCTCGATGGCCTTCATTCCCGGTGACGTGATCAAGGCGTTCGTTGCGGCGCTGGTCGGCCGCGCGGTCATGGCCGGCTACCCGTTGCTGCCGGTCAAGAACTAAAACTAGTTCATGAAACCGTAGAGCCAGTCCCGCGTCACCTCAGGCAGCGGGACCGGTGCCTTGTCCTCGCGCGTCTGCGCCTGCCAGACGATCTCGACCTCGGCGGCGCGCTCATCGCCAGTATCCACCGCGATGATGAAGCCGACGGAGCGCACGCCGATCTTGTCGACGGCGGTGGTAAACAACACCATTTCGTCATAGCGCAAAGGTCGATGCAGGATGCAGGTGATCTTGCTCGCCACATAGAGCGGCTCGTCCGCCAGTTCCGGCCGCTCGGACCAGAATTTCGACAGCGCAGATTCGGCATAGGAGATGTAGGAGCCGAGGAACATCTGGCCGTTCATGTCCACATCACGAAACGGCACGTGGATCTGCACAATGTTGGAGCGCATCGCAGCGTTCATCGATTTCCCCAGTCTCAACCTTTGCTATCACGCAATTCCGGACGCAAAACCGCGCTACACTTTTGCTGGAATTGCTTTGGTCCCTCAAGAATAATCGCCTGCTAATATTATGTAAATGAAGGCGAAAGGCGTATGACAGCGCGCGATTGTTGAAATCGCGAGCCCCTACCCCATCTGCTGTGGAACATGACGAGGCAGGCAGATAGAGTGATTTAGAGCCTTTCCTGGTTAGCTTGAAGCATTCTGCCGGAGCAGGTTTTCGTCAGGGCAAAGGCGATTGGCGAAGGG
>NZ_JBGLYS010000166.1:0-261 GCF_047304155.1 Rhizobium sp. Rhizsp42
TACCTCGACCTGCGCGCCTCGACACCGTTCACGCGGATGCTCGGCGAGCGCACCATGCCTGGCGCGCAGTGGCTGGTTGGCGCAAAGCTCAATTACGTCGATCAGGTCATGCGCCATGCGGAAGAAGGCGGCAGCCCTGACCGCACGGCCATCCGCTATGCCAGCGAGACCAAACCGCTGGCCGACCTGTCATGGCGCGAACTGCGCCAACGTGTTGCCTCGCTGGCGGATGCGCTGCGCAAGATGGGCGTGGTGCCGGGC
>NZ_JBGLYS010000167.1:0-261 GCF_047304155.1 Rhizobium sp. Rhizsp42
GCCGGGGAGCTGGGCCTGTGCGTCAACATCGTCCAGCTCCCCGGCATGGGTGGGGTGATGCGCATGGCGCCGCCGCTCACCATCACGGCGCAAGAACTGGCGCAAGGCGTCGACATCATCGGCGCGGCGATCGCCGACTGCCTCGCCGCCGGACGTCTCGACCAGGGCTGAAGGGGAGGGCGGCTAGGCCAGCACCTTGCGCGAGGCCTGCGCCAGCTTTTTCACCAGATCGTCAGGAATCGGCTTCGCGGCCGTGAAGGT
>NZ_JBGLYS010000168.1:0-259 GCF_047304155.1 Rhizobium sp. Rhizsp42
CCGCAGAGGCGGTCCACCTGCGCGCGTTGTCGTGCCCGATGGTCTCGCCTCCCGAATTGCCCACCGAAAGTTACTTCTTACACATGACTACCACCACCACGTCCCCGATCGCTGTCAACGACATCGGTTCGGAGGAGGAGCTGCTCGCCGCGATCGACGCGACGATCAAGCACTTCAACGACGGCGACATCGTCGAAGGTGTCATCGTCAAGGTCGACCGTGACGAGGTTCTCCTCGACATCGGTTACAAGACCGAGGG
>NZ_JBGLYS010000169.1:0-258 GCF_047304155.1 Rhizobium sp. Rhizsp42
GTCTATACCAGACAATTCTCCCCCGACTCCGACCACAATAACAATCAGGACCTCATCGGTCTTGAGCGCGAGCAAGCGTCCGGTTGGTTGTTTGGTGGAGCAACTTTTCGCAACTCGTTCAGCCAGCGTTCATATTATGCGTATGCGGGCAAACGCTACGAGAGTGCTGACTATCCCGTGTACATAAAACTCACCGGTGGTCTGTTGCAAGGTTACAGCGGCAAGTCTCAGGACAAGATCCCTCTGAATCACTTCGGG
>NZ_JBGLYS010000170.1:0-258 GCF_047304155.1 Rhizobium sp. Rhizsp42
TTTTGTGTTTTTTTTTGTTGTTGGTTTTTCGTTTCTTAATTATTATTATTTTGAATTTGGGTTTTTTATTCTTTTTTTTGTTTTGTTTCTTTTTGGGCTAAAAAATTTTTTTTTTTTTATTGTTTATTCTTTGTTTGATATGTAGACTATATAGTTCTTGTTGATGGTTTGTTGTGTATTTGTGTTTTGGCGTTTGGAGTGGTTGCGATGGTTGTTGTGGGACTTCAGGGCTTTTTCGTTGTTTGCTTCTAATTGGTC
>NZ_JBGLYS010000171.1:0-257 GCF_047304155.1 Rhizobium sp. Rhizsp42
GACCGCCGCCGCCCACAGGGCCAGGGCGAGCTTGGCGGCCTCGGAGGGCTGCATCCGGAACCCGCCGATGCCCAGCCAGTTGCGATTGCCGCCCACGGTGACGCCGAGCGGGGAGAACGCGACCACCGCGAGCAGGATCACGGCCACGCCGAACGCCGGCCAGGCGAGCGCCTTGAAGACGCGCACCGGCAGGCGCGAGAACACGAGCAGGGCCGCCACGCCCGCCACCGCCCAGGCGCTCTGGCGCAGGAACAGGG
>NZ_JBGLYS010000172.1:0-256 GCF_047304155.1 Rhizobium sp. Rhizsp42
GAGCTCGGTGAAGCTGAAGATGAAGGTGGTGTACATCGTGGCCACCAGCACCGTGGCGACGAGGAAGCCGAGTGTGCCGGCCGTGTTCCAGCCGTAGCTCCAACCAAAGTACTCACCCGAGATGACGAGGCCCACCGCGATGCCCCAGAGCTGGACGGGACCGAGCACTTTCTTGAGATGACCGGTGCCTGAATGGGCGGGCGTCGTGCCCGTGCTGGCGGCTGCGGTGGAGTTCATGCGGCTTCCTCTCTTCGTG
>NZ_JBGLYS010000173.1:0-255 GCF_047304155.1 Rhizobium sp. Rhizsp42
GTGTTCCCATGCGTAGTGGCGAACCGAACCGATGTTCGGCCAGTGCCCTGACTTCACTGGGCACATCCGCTACAGCGAACAACGGTTCGCCAACTGGCGGACGCGTCGGCGCGAAGCGCCTCGGCTCAGCAGCCGGCGTAGCACCCACAGCGACACCGGTAGAGCGTTCACCCGTCGGTTGTGCCTGCGCCGATGCCGTCACCGGCTCAGGTGCTTCCGACGGAGTGGTCGGCTTCGGTGCGCCGCGCTTCGACG
>NZ_JBGLYS010000174.1:0-253 GCF_047304155.1 Rhizobium sp. Rhizsp42
GGATGAGGGCGGCGAAGTTGTCTAGCCCGATGAAGCTAGGGGCATTTCCCAGCCCATTCCAGTCGAACAACGACATATGGAATACGTTGAGCGTCGGATAGACGAGGAAAAGTACATAAAGGACCAGCGCCGGCAGAATGCACAATGCAGCAAAGGGGCCACCACCACCCATAGGCGTGCGGCGGCGGGCCCGGCGGCCGGCTGGAACAGTCGCTATGGGAAGAGTCAAGACAGCCTCGATTCATCCATGATC
>NZ_JBGLYS010000017.1:0-124743 GCF_047304155.1 Rhizobium sp. Rhizsp42
GCGTTAAGTTGGTCATCTCCGATGCCCACGAGGGCATCAAGGCTGCCGTCTCCAAGGTCCTGTGCGCTAGCTGGCAGAGATGCCGGGTCCACTTCGCCCGCAATGTGCTGGCCCATGCAGGCAAGAGTGGCAGGCGGGTTGTTTCCGCCTTCATCGGAACAGCTTTCGCCCAGGAGACCCCGGAGGCCGCAAGCAGCCAATGGCGCAATGTCGCCGATCAAATCCGCCCTAAAGTGCCCAAACTCGCTGCGATCATGGATGAGGCCGAGCACGATGTACTGGCCTATATGAGTTTTCCGAAGCAACATTGGACCAAGCTTCACTCCACGAATCCAATCGAACGTCTCAATGGAGAAATCAAGAAGCGGACAGATGTCGTCGGCATCTTTCCAAACAAAGACGCCATTGTCAGGCTCGTCGGTGCGATGCTCCTTGAGCAAAATGACGAGTGGGCGGTGCAACGGTCGCGCTACATGACAGTAGAAACCATCGGCAAAATGAGCGATGATCCAATCATCAGCTTGCCAGCCGTGGCACGTTGATCCTCCCGGCCTTGCCGGAGAGCACGGTGGCCTCGTCGGCACTTACACCATCTCATGGGACACGATCCTTCCACGCTAACAGGAGAGCAGTCTGTCAGCGCGAATTCACCAGTTGATCGTCGAACTGCGAAGCGAGTGGAATATGCTCGATGCCAAAACCGCAGCGCTCAATTCTGAGTTCTTGGCGCTCGCACGAGATGATCTTGCAAGGCGTCGGCTAACAGCCATTCCGGGTATTGGAGTGTTGAATGCCACGGCTTTGGTTGCTGCAATAGGAAACGCCAGCAGCTTCGATCGCGCCCGCGATCTCGGCGCATGGCTAGGATCACCGTCTTGACGAAAAGCGTTCCGGGATCCTTGGCTCCTCCAAGGAGCACACCGCGATGACGGTCGATATGGGCATCAAGGTATTCGTAGAGATCGAGCAGATCTGGCAGGATCAGCCGAAATGGTTTCCGCCCGAAGAACGAGCCGGAGTTTTTGAATGCGACCGAGGGGGCAAAGACCTCCCGCCCATGGTCGCGATCACTCCAGCGCTGCTCGCCGCACCTCATATCTTCAACCCGGCGTTCTGACGTCGGGTAGTTTCCACGGCGGCAGACACGAATTTGGCAAAGGTTCTTATGTCGAAGCCCGAGATGGAGGCCAGGTTGGAGGAACATGAAGGACCTGACGGCTTCGGCCGCTGGCCGTGGGTAACGGCTTTCATCCGACACGGATCACGGTCGAGAGCGATAGAGCAGGTTCGGCCCTTCGCATTCACGAGCTTTTCCAACAGAATCCTTTTCACACGGCCAACCAGGTTGTTCAGATAACAGGTCTGTCCGCACCTACGGTCAACGCTGCACTTGCAGATCTGGAGCGATTGGGCTCCGTTGATGAGGTGACTGGCCGCAAGCGTGGCCGTGTGTTAAGCTATCGATATAATTCCAAGCTAGGGCACCGATCCCCTGCCTCTCAGTTCATGAAAATAGGTGGGCCAACGGTTCCGCCTTCACCAACACTTCAAGAACCCGCTTCCGGGCGCCACTGGCATTTCACAAGCAGTTGCCGCGATCACTATGAGGCCGACTGCCGGACCTTTGACAATCTTTGTCAAATGGGTTCACAGTGGACGTAGTTGGAGTGTACCGATGGCAATAATGAACGTATCCCTACCGGATCCGATCAGGGACTGCGTCGAGGCACAAACTCGCACAGGACGGTATTCAAACGCTAGCGATTACGTGCGTGATTTGATCCGCCGTGACCAGGTCCGGAATGACAAGGTCGCAGCGATGCAGAGTTTCGTAGACGCCGGGCTCGAGAGCGGCGTTGGAGTGCGATCGAAGCATGACTTGTTTGCTGAGGCTGAAGCTCGTGCCAATAAATCATGAGATATACGTTATCTGTCGAGGCGGAAGCGGACGTCGTCGCGATCGCCGAGCAAGGTTTGCGCATATTCGGAACACCGCAGGCACGTCGCTACAACAATGAACCTTTCGATTTACTTGATTTGATCGCCGATAATCCACGGATTGCTCGCGAGAGCTTCGAGATTAAGTCGCCGGTCAGAATTCATCCTTCAAAGCGCACCTGATCGTGTTTCGGATAATCGAAGATGACAACGTGTTCGTCATAAGAATTCGTCACGGGCATGAAGATTGGGCGAGCGATCCAGCGTGGTGCGGTGGACGAAGTTTAACATTTGGTACGCAAGTAGTTCTCCCATCAAAAGCCTAAAATAGAACGCGCGTGGCTGAGCCGGGCTTCCAATCGGTGAGCGGGTTTGGACTTTTCGACGCTTTATCTAGCTGGGGTACTTGCCTTTCGACACGAGGGAAGATCGATTTCTCTGGAGGTAGTTGCCGCGTCTCTTCTGCTGGGCTAGAAGCCCATCCTTCACGATCGTCTGGCCACCCAAGAGCAGTTGCACTGGCCAGCCACGCACCTCCTGCCCTTCATAAGGTGTATAGTCGGCGCCGTGCTGCAGGATATCATTTGTCACAGTGACTCTTTTGTCCGGATCCCATAACGCAATGTCGGCATCGGCACCGATGGCAATCGTGCCTTTGCGCGGATAAATACCATAAAGCTTGGCATGGTTGGTCGAGGTCACCGCAACGAACTGGTTGATGTCGATCCGGCCCTTCATGACACCTTCAGAGAAAAGAATCGGCAAGCGTGTGGCAACCCCGGGAATGCCGTTCGGAATCCAACGGAAATGCCGCTTGCCTTTCTCATTCAATTTTCCTTCGGGGTCATCGAAACGGAAAGGGCAATGATCGGACGAAAAAAGATCGAACACGCCCTGTTCCAACCCCTCCCAGCAGGCATCCTGGCTCGCTTTGTCACGCGGCGGTGGAGAGCAGACATATTTGGCGCCCTCCATCTCGTTCTGATCCAGATCGCCGGCGGTCAACATCAGATATTGCGGGCAGGTTTCGCCAACAATTTTCTGGCCGCGCTGGCGGGCGCGGCGTATTTCCTCCATCGCCTCGCGGTTCGAAACGTGGACGATCACGACCGGCACATCCACGATTTCGGCAAGCGAAAGTGCCCGGTGGGTGGCTTCTCGCTCGGCGGCAACGGGCCGCGTCGTGGCGTGGAACTTCGGCGCGAAGTTGCCCTCTTCCTCATGCCGGCCGATCAGGTAGCGGATCGCATCCTCGTTCTCGCAGTGAACCATGACGAGAGCGCCGGTGCGGCGTGCCGCATCCAGCGTCGCAAGAATTTCGTCGTCGCGCAACCGCAGGCCTTCATAGGTCATGAAGACTTTCAACGAGGTATAGCCGTCCTGCACCAATGCTGGTAGTTCCTGGCCGAGGACTTCTGGAGTCGGATCGGTGATGACCAGATGAAAGGCAACGTCTACGTGGCATTTCCCTTCTGCCTTGGCATGATAGACCTTCAATGCCTCCCGAAGCGACTGTCCCTTTTCCTGCATGCAGAAGGCCAAAACTGTGCTGTTGCCGCCAATGGCGGCGGAGCGGGTGCCGCTGTCGAAGTCATCGGCCATGACGATGCCATCGCCGGAGGGCTGGTCAAGATGGACATGGCTGTCGATACCGCCGGGCATCACGAAGAGTCCCGTGGCGTCTATCATCTCGTCGGCATCGGTCAGGTCAGCGGCAAGTGCAACGATACGACCATCCTTGATGCCGACATCGCTGACGAACGTGTCGCTTGCCGTCACCACGGTTCCGTGCCTGATCACCGTATCGAAACGCATCATTCCCTGTCCTCCTTGTCGTTCACAGCTCAGCTTGCTTTCGCAAATCCCGCATCTCCAGCCAGAATACGGTCAAGTGCTGCCGTGAAGCGATCGACCTCTTCCAGCGTATTGTAATGAACCATGGACACCCTCAGCATGCCGCCATGGTCGGTCAGCTCAAGATATTCGGCAAGCCGTTTCGAATGGAAATCCCCGAAACGCATGGCGATGTTTTCGCCGTCCATTGCTTTGCACAACTCGCCGGCCTCACGGCCATCGAAGCGGAAGGCAATTGTAGGCACGCGCTTCTCGTCCTGGTTGGCCTGGCCAACAATCCGGCAATCGTTTCGAGATCGTAGGTAGCCCAGGAGCCTTTCCGTCAGAAGATTTTCCTGTGCGGTGATTGCCGCAAAGGCTGCCTCTATTTTCTGGCGCACCGGTCCGGTCTCGCCTGCCTGTTCGCCGAGTGCGGCTAGATAATCAACGATGCCGCATGTGGAATATGCCAGTTCATAGTTGGGATTGCCCGGCTCCAGCTTGCCTGGCACTTTGTCCTTGCCGTAGAAATAATGGTATAGCGTGTCGAGTTCGAGCAGCAGGTCATGTTTGCCATACATCAGCGCGTAATGTGGGCCATAAGTCTTGTAGAGGCTGAAGACGTAATAATCGGCGTCTAGGGCCTGTACGTCAACGGCACGGTGCGGGGCAAATGCCACGGCATCGACGCAAATTTTTGAGCCACGCGCATGCACGAAATCGGCGATCTCGCGGATCGGATTGATCGATCCAAGGATGTTGGAAACGTGTGTGACGCAGACGAGCTTGGTGCGATCGCTCATCAGCAGCGCCAGGTCCGCGAGATCGAGCATCAACGTGTCTTTGTTGAGCGGCCAGATCTTCAGCGTGATGCCCGCCTCTTTCAGCCGGTCCCAGGGGCCGATATTCGATTCGTGATCGCTGACCGTGACGACGATCTCGTCGCCTGGCGAAAGCTGGCTCTGCATCGCGCGGGCAAGGTTTTGCAGCAACGCTGTGGTGGAATTGCCGAAGACGATCTCTTCCGGATACGAAGCGTTGACCAGGTGCATTGCTGCAGTCCGCGCTTCGTAGAGCGCTTCGGCGGCCGCCTGCGATACGGCGTAGGACCCGCCGATCTGCACGTTCTTTTCGATCAGAAATTTATTGATGCGATCCAGTGCGCCTTTAAGGATCTGAGATCCGCCAGCATTGTCAAAATAGGTCCAGCCGCGGTTTAGGCCTGGGAACTGGCTGCGCACGTAGTCGAGGTCGAGCGGTGATGAGGTGGTCATTCCTAGTGTCTCCCGAATGGTCTCAGTGATTGAGGACGGCGCGAAGGAAGCCACGCGTCCTTGCCTCTTTTGGATTGTCGAAGATGTCTGAAGGTGTGCCTGCCTCGACGAGGCGCCCGCCATCCATGAAGATGACGCGGTCTGCCACCTGACGGGCAAAACCCATCTCGTGTGTGACAATCACCATGGTCACTCCGGTGCCGGCCAGTTTGCGCATGACATCCAGCACTTCGCCGACCATTTCCGGATCGAGAGCCGATGTTGGCTCGTCAAACAGCAGAACTCGTGGCTCCATGGCCAGCGCCCGGGCGATGGCCACACGCTGCTGCTGACCGCCTGAGAGTTGACCTGGAAATTTCCCTGCCTGCTCAGAAATCCCGACGCGGGCCAAAAGCTCGCGCGCCTTGCGTTCGGCTTCCGCCTCTGGTGTCTTTCGAACCCTCATGGGAGCGATCATGACGTTTCTCAGAACGGTCATGTGCGGAAACAGATTGAACGACTGGAACACCATGCCGACTTCGGCACGCACCTTGGCTAGGGCCGGGCCGGGCGCAACGCGAATACCATCTACGGTGATGCTGCTATCTGGCTGAAAGGCTTCCAGATGATTGATGCAGCGAATGAGCGTGGATTTGCCGGAACCGGAAGGGCCGATAACGCAGACGACTTCGCCTTCTGCCACATCGAGGTCAATGCCATGCAGAACGGTAAATAGCCCATACGCTTTAGTCAGCCCGCGGATCGAAATCAGTGGGGGTGTGGTCTTTTCCATCAGCGTTTCCCCCGATTGAAATGTCTTTCAAGCCGCGCCACCAGGGCGACCATTGGCCAGAGCAGGGCGATGTAGATTAGGGCCGCACCGATCAGCGGCGTCGGGTTGGCGTTGAGCGCCTGCGCTTGGGTTGCCTGTTTTAACAAGTCCGGCATGGCGACGACCGATGCAAGGGCGGTGTCCTTCATGACATTGATGCAGTTGTTGGTAAGCGGTGGAATGACGATCCGGATGGCCTGCGGAAGAATGATATCCACCATCGTGTTGCGGTTGGAGAGGCCAAGGGCTGCGGATGCTTCAAATTGACCGTGGGGAACAGCCTCGATGCCAGCGCGAAAGATTTCCGCGGTATAGGCGGCAGAGACCAAGGATAGCGCGGTCACAGCAGAGAAGAATGGCGACAGCCGGATCCCGACGAATGGGAGGGCGTAATAGATAATGATCAACAGCACCAGCAAAGGGATCGACCGGAAGATGTCGATGTAGATACGGATCAGCGGCGTGAAAGTGGCCGGCGCATAAAGACGTGCCACCGCCAGAAATAGACCGCCGACCAGACCGCAAAGGATGCTGGCAATACCGATCTGAATGGTGACAACAAGTCCCCAAAGCAATTGCGGCAAGCTGTTGAGAAATACGGGAACGTTGAAGAAGGTATTTATGAGGTTCATGCCGGACAGGCTCCCTTGGCAATCTGGCGGGACACGAGTAGTCCCGCCAGACGCGGTGTAAGCCTACTTGGCCTTGGGCATATCAAGTACGGCAACGGTCGAGGTCGTGTCCTCGGCCTTCGCGCCGAACCAAGTTTCATGCAACTTGGCGATGAAGCCCTCGCCCTTCAGCTTGGTGATAACCGCGTTGACCTCTGCGGCCAACGGATCGCCCTTGTTGAACATGATCGAGTATTTTTCGCCTGTCGGAATACGCTCGACGACCTTTAGCTCCGGCTTGTCCTTGGCGTAGTAGAGCAGTGCCGGAATGTCGGAGATATAGCCATCGACACGGCCGGCAACGAGATCGAGCATGGCGGGCTGCAATCCTTCGAACTTGCGGATTTCGCCAAGCTTGTAATCACCCTTATGGGCTTCCGCCCACATATCGCCCGTCGATCCGGTGTCTACGCCAACGACCTTGCCACTCATGTCCTTCAGGCCGGTGATGCCGGAAGCTGCTGTCACGGTCAGAGACTGATCGCTATCGTAGTATGGCTGGGCGAAGCTAACCGACGCCAAGCGCTTTTCAGTGATGGTAATCGATGAAATCGCCATATTAATACGGCCGGACTGAACAGCGGGAAAGAGCCCGTTGAACGGCGTGTTGACGAACTCCACCGACTTGCCAAGGCGCTTTGCGATTTCGTTGACGAGATCGACTTCGAAACCAACGGTTTTCCCGCTGGCATCTTGAAACTCCCATGGCACGTTACCAATGTTGGCACCGACCGTCAGATCAGCAGCATGGACGCTGAAGACGCCGAGCGCCGATATCAGTCCGGCTAGAAATGTACTTTTCATGCGTGAAACGTGAAGCATTTGAGAACCCCTTGTTTTATGATTCAAGCCAATCTACGTTGGTCTAACTGGTCAGACCAGTATGACCAGACAAGCACGCGCTTTAATCCTTTGCAAGATCCCATTTGAAAAATGTATCGAAAGAGGCAGTGTAGGTTTCAGGGAGCAAGGATCGGATGCTGAATAAAACGCTTTTACCACAATCGGTTGCCCGCGAAATCCAGGCCATGATCCAGTCTGGAGAATTGAAAGCAGGCGAAAAAGTCCCTTCTCAACGTGAGTTCTCCCAGAGATTCGGTATTAGCCGAGCATCGTTACGCGAGGCACTATTAACGCTCGAGACATTGGGCTTGCTTAAAACGGAAGCTGGGAGAGGGACATTCGTGGCCGCCGGTGATGGGACTGTCGGCCAAACGGGCAACATGGCGCCGTGGCGTTATTCCGAAAGTTATTCTGTTTTTGATGTTTTCCAGACCCGTATCCTGCTAGAGGGTGAGATCGCACGCCTTTCCGCTGGGCGACTGTCCCAGGCACAGCTCGATATGATGGAAAAGGCAACCAAGACCATGGAGGAGTGCTGGGCTAATCAGGACCTGCTCGCCAATGTTGATGCCGATCTGGAGTTTCACGGCATCATCGTGTCCGCCTGCGCCAACTCCATGCTGAAGGCACTTTACCAGACGGTGCGCGATCAGGTTACGGAAACGCAGCGTCAGCCTATCCCCATCACGGATCCGGAACGAATGCGACAATCAATTGCGGAACACCGCCGCATTATCGCAGCTCTAAAGGCCAATGACGGAGATTTGGCGCGCAATGAGATGGAAACGCATATTCGAAATACCGCGCGTTGCGCCGGATTGCAGCCGTAGAAAAGTGATCGAGGGAGACGCATCTACGACACTGTGCTGACTGAAAGGCCCTGTTCCGTTCCTAATTTAATGAATTCTACCGAGGTAATTATCTAAGTAAACGGGTGTTCGATTCCGTTGTCTAATCGCTTGCATCGGGTCAAGCAGATTTTAAACGAGGTACGTCATTGCCGTGTTGCTAGCGCGACATCTTTCCTAGATTTTCTTTCGACATCTTTCATCCCTGCAAATTCGTCCGGTGCTGGGAGCACGGTTGTCTCCGCGGTCGACATGCAGTCGCCGCATGATGGGTTTTCGCAGGGCAGGTCTTCCTATGTTCAAGACGCAGTCTCAATGAGCTGCGACGGAATCGACGGAATGACCTAACCCACGTCCACAGCAGGGACGCCCAGCATCCCAGTCGGATTGAGGTGCTGAGGCAGGTAGGCCGGCGCTTCGGTTAAGCCGCTGCGCCGCCCAATGGATTGAACGCTTCCCCGGCCTTGAGCATGCTATGCATTATGACGGCAAGTTTTCGCGCAAAAGCAACCGCGGCACGTTTGAAGCCCAGCCGCTCACGCAGCATCAGCCCCCAGGTCTTTAGACTGCATTCGGTCCTAGCAGTGGTTGTTGTTAAGAGAACGGTTGCTGCCTCGTAGAGTAATCCTCGCAGCCGACTGTCACCGCGTCGCGAGATATGGCCACCATAATCTATTTCGCCAGACTGATAGCGCCGCGTCGTCAGCCCTAGCAAAGCGCCGACTGAGCGCGAGGTGGGGAGGTTTTCGGGATCTTCGATCGCGGCAATGTACGAGACGGCCGTGACGGCACCAACGCCTGGAATCGTCATCAGGAGCTTCTTAGCCCGGCTCTGTCTGGAAGCTACGAGCAATTGGTGATCAAGATTGGATGCGCGCTTACGTATGTCGCGCCATGCTTCGAGCAGGGGCAATATCACAGCTGCCAGGCCGCTATTTCCATCTAGCAGCGCTCTCACATTAGCATCAAATGCCCCGCCTTTCCCTTTGGGTACGATGAGACCAAACGTTTTTAAGAGGCCACGTATTTGGTTGCTGAGCTGCTTGGAAATGCTTAAGAGCTGGCTACGCGCTGCCACCAGTGTGCGCGTCACCATGTTGTCGAAAGTCTTTACTCGCACGACTTTGTAAAATCCGGCTTCTGCCAACTGCGCTAGGCCATCCGCATCATTGGCATCAGTCTTGTTGAGGGTTTCAGCCGGGCCCGGTTCCAATCGTGAGCCCGTATTTCCATCTTACCGGGGGCAACCACCCATGTCAGATATTGCTGAGGCAATGCCTTTGGGGGAAACCGACCCGCGATTACCCCATGTTCAAGAGCCACAGAAGTCTCAGCTAGCGATATAGATTCTCAGCATCGGAGCTGGGCTAATTTCACCTTCCGGAAATTCGCTGGGGCCTTTCGACCCCAGGATTTTTCCTTCCATCACTGACGCGAGGTCAGATCGTCGGGCAGTTCGGCATTGTGGTACTTGCGGTAGATGTCACGCAGTACCTTGTTGTCGAAGTTGGTCTTAACCCACTGGTCGAGCCAACCTTTCAAGGCTGTCTCGCCCTTGGGGATACCGATGCCCAGATTAGTTTCCTTCTGGGTAAATTTTACCTGCAGCGGATTTGCGGTCATCTTCTTGTTGATGCCGTTGATGACCGCCGACTGGCTGGACAGTATATCGACCTGGCCAGAGACGACGGAAGTGATCAGCGTCGCATCGTCCTCGAAGCGGACGATATCGGCGCCCTTGGCCTTGGCGGTGATGTCCTGGTCGTTGGTGGTTGCACGGGTCACGCCGATGCGCTTGCCGTCGAGATCGGCATAGTCCTTGATCGCTTCATCAGCCGGACCGGCAACGACGAGAGCGAGCGTCGCGTAGGGAACCGAATAGTCGATCGCCTTCTTACGCTCTTCGGTGATGCCGAGCGACGAGACGACCATGTCGGCCTTGCCTGTCTGGACCGAGGGAACGCGGGCGGCGTTGGTTATTTCCACCAGCTCCAGCTCGACGCCGAGATCCTTGGCGATCAGCTTGGCGGTTTCGACATCCGAGCCCGTCGGCTTCAGGTTTTCGTCGACAAAGGAATATTCCGGAATGCCCATCGCCACGGCGATGCGGACCTTCCCGGCCTTCTTGATGTTGTCAAGCACGTCGGCATTGGCGACCGATGCAAAGGCCAGCAGGCCAGCTCCGGCAATAAGTGCCAGTTTCGAAATCATTCTCGTCGGCATTTGAGTCTCCTCTCACGTTTTGTCCGACCCTGCGGTTTCACGCAGGTCCTCCTCCTCAGCTCACAGCTCTTCAGCCATGAACTCCCTCAGCTCCGGCGTCTGCGGATTGGAAAGGATGTCTGCCCCTCCGGTCTCCCAGACCTTGCCGGTATGCATGTAGATGACGCGATTGGCGGCGCGCTTGGCGAAGCCCATCTCGTGGGTGACGACGATCATGGTCATGCCGCCGCGGGCTAGATCTTCCATGACGCGCAGCACTTCACCGGTGAGTTTCGGATCGAGCGCCGATGTCACTTCGTCGAAGAGCATCACCTTCGGCTGCATCGCGAGTGAGCGGGCGATCGCCACGCGCTGCTGTTGGCCGCCGGAAAGCTGTTCGGGGTAGTTGTCGATCTTCTCCATTAGGCCGACCTTGGCGAGAACCTGCCTGGAGATCTCGTAGGCTTCGTCCTTGCGAATGTTCTTCACGCGGCGCAGCGCCAGCATGATGTTTTGCGCCACGGTCATGTGCGGGAAGAGGTTGTAGCTCTGGAACACCATGCCGATATCGCGACGAAGCGCGCGCAGATCGAGCTTCGGGTCCTCGACGTGGTGGCCGCAGACTTCGATCGTGCCATCCTGGATCGTCTCCAGGCGGTTGATGCAGCGCAGCGCCGTGCTCTTGCCGGAACCGGACTGGCCGATCAGTGCCACGACCTCCCCGGTATTAATTTCGAAGGACACGCCCTTCAGCACCTCAAGGATGCCGAAACGCTTGACGACATTGGTGAGTTTAACGGCGGCCGGCATTGAGTTTCCTCTCGAGCGAACGGCTCCAGACCGACAATGGATAGCAGACGCAGAAATAGAAGAGCGCTGCAACGCCGAAGACCAGGAACGGCTGGAACAGGGAGTTGTTGATGACCTGCGCGGCGCGCGTCAGCTCCAGGAAGCCGACTACGGATGCGAGCGAGGTATTTTTGACGAGCTGAACGAGAAAGCCGACCGTTGGCGGCGTCGCGATCTTCAGCGCCTGCGGAAGAATGACGTCGAACAGCGCCTGCCAGCGGGTGAGACCCAGGCATTCGGCCGCCTCGAACTGCGTCTTGGCGATCGATTCCACCGCGCCGCGCCAGATTTCGCCGAGATAGGAGCTCGAATAAACCATCATGCCGAGGCCGGCAGCGACGAGCGGCGGAACCGCCACGCCGAAGACGCCGAGGCCAAAATAAAGCAGGAACATCTGGATTAGCAGCGGCGTACCTTGGACGATCTGGATGTAGACGAGCGCCGCGCGCCGCAACCAGCGGAAGCGCGAGATGCGCGCCAGCATGACGAAGAAGCCGGCAATGCCACCCAGCACGAAGGCCAGCGCCGAAAGCACGACGGTCCAGAGCAGGCCGTCCAGCAGGTAGAAGAGATGGTTGGTCGAGAATGCGCCGAGCATCGTCACCTCACACGCCAAGCCCGAGCCGGCGGCGGCGCGGGAATGCGATGAGGCCAAGCCCGAAGAAGGCGGCGCGCATCAGATAGGTGATCGCGATATAGAGGAGCGCGACGACGAAATAGGTTTCGAGCGATCGGAATGTGTTCGACTGAATGTTGTTGGCAACGCCCGTCAGTTCTTCGGCCGAGATCTGCGAGCAGATCGACGTCGACAGCATCATCAAGATGAACTGGCTGGAGAGTGACGGATAGACGCGCTCGATCGCCGGCAGGAGGATGATGTCGCGGTAGATCTGGAGCTTCGAGAGGCCAAGCGCCTCGGCGGCCTCGATCTGGCTTGGATGGACCGAGTCCATCCCGGCGCGGACGATCTCGGCGGTGTAGGCGCCGACGTTGATGACCATCGCGAAGACCGACGCCGCGATGATCGGCAGGCGGAAACCAATGGACGAGAGGCCGAAAAAAATGAAGAAGATCTGCACGATAAACGGCGTGTTGCGCACTGTTTCGATATAGACGCCGACGATGCCGCGCAGGATGGTCGAGTTCGAGCGGCGGGCAATCGCGCATGCCACGCCGATACCCATTCCGATGATCACCGAAAAGAGTGTGATCTCAATCGTCGTCAGTGCGCCGGTCAGGAAATCCTGCCAATAGGGCACAAGTGCCCCGAAATCGAACTGATACTGCATAACTCCTCCGTGCGCGGCGGATCACGCCGGCGCTCATGCCTTATCGTGCGAGCCAGCCGCCATCGACCGGGATGACGGTACCGTGGACGTAGTCGGATGCTGCCGATGCCAGGAACACGGCGGTACCGCCAAGCTCCGATGGCGAACCCCAGCGTCCGGCCGGAATGCGCGCCAGGATCGCGACATTGCGGTCCGGATCTTCGCGCAGCGCCGTCGTGTTGTTCGTCGAGAAATATCCGGGCGCAATCGCGTTGACGTTGACGCCCTTTCCGGCCCATTCGCAGGCAAGCAGCCGGGTGATCCCGACGAGGCCGCTCTTCGATGCCGTATAGGATGGTATGCGGATGCCGCCTTGGAACGACAGGAGCGAGGCGATGTTGATGATCTTGCCGCTACCCTTTTCCAGCATGTGCCGACCCGCCGCCTGCGACAGGAAGAATGCCGTTTTCAGATTGGTATCGATGACCGCGTCCCAATCCTCCTCGGTAAAGTCGATCGCATCGGCGCGGCGGATGATGCCGGCATTGTTGATTAGAATGTCGAGGCCACCGTAAACCGAGATGGTTTCTGCAACGATATCTTTGACCGGGGCGATTGTGCCAAGATCCGCCTTGATCGCGTGGAAGCGGACACCTGTCGTGGTGACCAGCGCTTCAGTTTCCTCCATCGACGAGCGGCCGACGGCAGCGATCGAAGCGCCCGCTTTGGCGAGCGCGATGGCGATGCCCTGACCGATACCGGTATTGGCGCCGGTAACGATGGCGGTGCGGCCCGAGAGATCGAAGGGATTGCTCATCGCCCTACCTCAGATCCGCGATGGCGATATGGTCCATGTCGGTAAAGCTCTTGTTGTCGCCGGCCATCGCCCAGATGAAGCTGTAATTCTTGGTGCCAGCACCTGAGTGGATCGACCAGGGCGGCGAGATGATCGCCTGCTCGCTGGCAACCAGCATATGGCGGGTTTGCTGCGGCTCGCCCATGAAATGAAAGACGCGTTGGTCGGCTTCCAGATCGAAATAGAGATAGGCTTCCATGCGCCGGTCATGCGTATGGGCCGGCATGGTATTCCAGACGCTGCCGTCATCGATCATGGTGAAGCCCATGGTCAGTTGGCAGGACTGGCAGACTTCCGGGTGGATGAACTGATAGATCGAACGCTTGTTAGCGGTCGTTGCTTCGCCGGGCGTCAGATGGCGCGCCTTGTCGCGGGTCAGAAGCACGGTCGGATGAACCTCATGCGCCGGCGTCGAGACCAGATAGAACTTGGCGGGCTTGGCGGCATCAAGGCTTTCGAAGCGGACATCCCTGGCGCCCTTGCCGACATAAAGGCAGTCGTATTTCTGAAGCTCATGCGTATTGCCGTCCACGATAACGCGGCCTGTGCCGCCGATATTCAGCGCGCCGAGCTCGCGTTCAGCGAGGAAGGTTTCCTGACCAATCTCCTTCGGCGCGCCGAGCGTCAGGCCTTCATCTAGCGGCGTTGCGCCGCCGATGATCATGCGGTCATAGTGAGAGTAGGTGAGACGAATTTCGCCGCCTTCAAAGACTGTCTCGAGCAAGAAATGGCGGCGCAGCGTTTCCGTGTCGTAGCCGCGAACGGCCTCCGGATGGGAAGCGTGACGGACATCGATCTTCATTGATTTTTTCCCTTCTCTTCAGTGGGTGCCAAGGGAGATTTTGCATCCTCGACGAAATAGTTCGGATCCCAGATTTCGGCCTTCTCGACTTCGCCGAGCAGTTTGCCAAGATGAAAGCCCATGGCGGCGGCGGCACCTGCCTTGTCGCCCGTCTTCATGCAGCCGATCACCGCCGAATGCTCCTCGATGACGCGGACAAGACGACCTTCCTGCGGCAGGGTCAGCAGGCGGTAGCGATCGGAGTGGACCTTCACTTGCTGGATGATCGCCCATATACCGGGGAAGCCGGAGATATCGCTGATTAGCTTGTGAAAATCGTTGTCAATGACATGGAACGCGGCGACATCGTCGTCGCGCACGCAAGCGATGAGGTCAGTCAGATTGCGCTCCAGCGCGCGGATACCTGACGGTGTGATCTTCTCGACGGCCATTGACACGGTCGTATCCTCGAGCGCCTTGCGGACCAGGATCGCCTCGTAGAGCGCGCGACGTGGAATGCGCGAAACGAAGGTGCCGGATTGCGGAAAGACATCGACGAGGCCATCGTCGGAAAGACGCAGGACCGCCTCGCGGATCGGCGTGCGGCTGACGCCGAACTGCGCTTCCAGTTCTTTCTCATTGAGGAGGTCCATCGGCTTCCGGCGCAATGAGATGATGTCGTCGCGCAGCGCGTTGTAGACGAGCGTCGCCGCGCGCGGGGCAGCCGCGCGCTGATGCGACAGATGTGTGACGCCGGCGAGCGAGCGCTTCTTGCGAGCTTCGCTCATCGCGTCGCACGCCGCACGCCGACAAACATAGGCCCGAGATTTCTCTCCATCAGTCGCCACCTCCCGCTGGCTTGGAAATAAGTAGTATATTAGTATCCAACTTAGCGCAAGCGGGATGGGGTCCCTGCACGGCGTGCCGGCGACCGTAAGATTAAAAGTCGATCAGGCAGACTGTGCGACGTGGCGGCGCCGTGAAGGGCAAAGGCAAATGACGCGAACTCTGTTCCGTATTGGATTATCCGTCACAAGAATCTCATGGCGGCGATGCCATTCGTTAACATCGAAGGCCCTTGTCGTTCTCATTTGAACCGTATCAGACCTCCGTCCGATGTCGGGTGGGCGATCTTCCGATAACTTCGGGATCATCTTGAACGATCCCGTCGCGTTGGCGGCTTGATTTGGAGGACACAATGCGCATCACCACCCTGGCTTCCATTGCCGCCCTGTCTCTTGCCCTCGCCGCAAGTCCCCTCGCCGTCGCCGGTTTCGACATCGCGGCCATGGCGAAAGGCGGAAACGGTGGTGGCAATGGAGGGGGAAGCGGCGGCAATGGCAATGGTGGCGGTGGTCATGGCAATAGCGGTAGCCAAGGCAGCAGCTCCACGCATGGTAATTCACAGTCGCAAGGCAACGCCGCGAGAGGCAAGTCAGGCGAAGCTGTTGGTCAGTCGCAATCCAGGAAAGCGGAGCGAACACCTGCCGTTACCACGAAACAACGCAAGGCTTCGGCGGAACTTGCGGGTTTGAACTCACTCAATCGCAGCTTCAAGGCCTATCTGCACACGTCCGACCCTCGAATGACCGCCATTTCCGCCTACGCCGTGGCATATGCCCAATATGAACTTGATAACGGTGTCGAGCCGTCCGAGGACGACCCGATCCTCGGCGACCAGGCCCTGAAAGATGCGCTGGCATCGGCGACAAAAACCGGCGAAGTCAGCGCTGCCGCTCTCGAAAAGGCCAAGTCTATTCTCGGTGTCGGTGAGGCCGAGGGAAAGATTGATCAGATCAAAGCCACGCTTACGCCGACAAAGCCGACCGAGGACGCAGATCCCGCGGTTGTTCGATCGAATTGAGCGGGAGCGAAATCGGTGTATAGCTCAAAGCGATCCTGAAATGTCAGCAACGGATTGGGGTGAGGTCGGCATGTCTCTGAAACACAGCAGTCGGCGCTCGCTGCACTCACCCCTCTTCGTGAAGGCGGGCAAGGCAAAGCGGAGATTTGAGCGTATTAGGGAGTCGCCGGCGCATCTGGCGCTCGGTCGACTTATCGGGTTAATGCCCCATGACAGCGACGTTGGCCAACTGGTCCTCAACGACATGGCAAACTTGTACCCGACGCTAGCAGTTCAGCGCACCATCGCGCATAGGTCATGCGCAACCTTGCTTAAATGATAGCGGAAGTTAATCTCCTTGGAGGATTTGATTCGCACGATTGAGTGGGGAGCGCGATCATGGAGCATCAGAAGAGAGGATACCTTCTGGCGGACGAGCCAGTCGAGTTCCTTCTGCTCGCCGCCGGGTTATTGGCCATCACCATTTTGGCGGGCGCCGTGGTGATCATTGCCGCGATCTTTTAGCAGGACCGTCGGCGTCGATGCGGCGGACGATCAGGTTGTCGCCACCAACTTGGCGACGAATTGACGCTCGTGGCGGGGCGAGGGCGAAGCTGTTTGGATTACGATGAGATCCCCACTTCTGATCTGCGGCCTCGCAATAAATGACAAGGCGCGTAACGCATCGTGCTTGGCGAGATAATCGGCGATCTGCTCAAGACCGTTTCCCCTATTGCCGGTAGCACCGCCCGGCTGGTGAGTTTGGGTATGGCGACGACATTTCCTCAGCCAAGCCGCGAGGTCGCTCTTTAACAGTTCCCGGCGATTAAGGATCCAACGCAGTTCCTGGAGGCAATCGTCGTCTGCTTGCGCTGCAGCTGGCTAAACCGAGAATGCGGCAAGCCGTAAATACTTGCCACAGTCTCAGCAATAAGATCGTATCGGGGATACGGCGGCGCTCACGCCGCCGGCCCAGCCGATCATTTGACGGCTGTCAAAGTCGCGTGCATTCCGGCCTCGTAGTGACCCTTGATGTTGCATAGCAGGAGATATGCACCGGGCGTGAGTTTGGCCTTAAGCGATCCGTCAGCACCTGGCTTGAGCTCGGACACTTCACCGAGGCTCTTTAGCTGATGCTCGTCGACCCGGTGCTTGCCTTGTTGAACTGCTACCTCTTGGTTGATCGACTTGAGCTTCACTAGGACCATCTCGTGTTCCTCGGTCATCGCGTCGTTGTGTACTTGGAATACCACGTCACCTGCCTTCACGGTTGGCTGATCGACTGTCAACGACATCGCGCCGCCGCCTTCACCATCTTCAATGACCTTGACAGTGGTTGCAGCGAAAGAGGGCGCGGCGACGCAAAGCACGGCGACTGCGCCGAGTATGCTCTTGTAGTTCAACATGCGGCTATTTCTCCTCAGTGTTAGCCCAGCACTTGGACACCTACGAGGGCGGACTGACGCCTACCTGAACCCACGAAACATCGGGTTTGCGGATGCATTGCATTCTCCGCTGCGGATCGCGAACGTTGCTGGACTGATCCGCGCTACGAGTTCAGCCGGTTGTCATCTGGCGTAAAACATCTGTCCGGAAACAAAAGTGCTGGACAAGTGCCCCGAGGACATGGACCGCAACGACGACCCAAAGCACGACCTTCATTAAATCGGCGTGGATCGACCCAGCGGCATTAACCCCAAAGTAATACGCCGCAATCCCGCCCTTTGCGGACATCACACGATAAATTTTTACCCGTTGCATTGGAGCGCCATTATCGCGCTCGGGTTGTTCTCAAAGTTAGAACCCATGGCACTGGTGTGAGCGAAAATGATCGACAAAAGGACCTACAACAGACGCAGCGAACTCACGACATTCGCAACCATTGTAGCATTCGTCCTGCTTCGTATCGCGACATTCGCTTTCAATCTGAGCCTGTCGCCATTTCACTACTTGATGCTTGGTATAGCTATGGCTATCGGCTTATTCATTTGGAATTTCCGTCCCAGGCGGAAGGTGTATCGGTGTTAATCAGCAACCGGATTTTAGATCGATAGCACCTCTTTCCACCCTGCCCAAGCTCAAGCTGTCGCGGCTGCGCGACATTGGCTGGTCACTTTGGGACCCAATAGGGTTATTGAGTTCCGGACAGCGATGGGACGAGGCCAACGCGCAAGAGTTCGCGGATGAGTATGATTCCTACTTGATAGAGGCTGCCGGACTTATACATCGCGGCACCCCAGATCGAGACGTTGTAGAATTCCTCGTGAGAAAAGAGACAGCTCACATGGGTTTGACACTGCAAGCCGATACTTATGAACGCGCACTGTCGACTGTTGCAGCCATTAAGGCGGACAAAGAGCTTTGGACAAACTCGAATTCGACCTCCAGTCGTGGCGCGTAGTGGAAGACGGCAATCGGCCCGAAGAAGCGGACGTCGACCACAGAATAGCATACGTCATTCCCTGAGCTGACGTTCATTAGCTGCGTCGTATTTCCGGATATCGCCCTGCATTCGACCATGCCAACGGTCAACGAAAGCAATCGTGTCCGCCGCCGCAAGATGGGCGCTGAGTGCGGCCTGATCTACCCAGCGTTCCGCGATCAGCAATCGCCCTGATTCCGGCGCGTCGACGGCGGCATCATAGGAGATGTTTCCGGGGCGCTGGCGTGTGGCTGCGGCAAGCGCTGTGAGATCGGCCCGGAACTGCGCCAGATCGGTTGGGTCGACATGCATGTAGCCGGTGATGATCAGCATGAGATATTTTCCCATCCGCACCTCTGACGTCCGATCTTCGGCAATCAGAGGTGCCTGTTGTTCGGCAATGATCAGGCGGTGATCAGCACTATCTTGCCCTGGATACTTCTTTCGGAGGCGCGACGATGGGCCACCGACGCCTCGGCCATTGGATAGGTGCTGTCGATCGCCACCCGAACGGTGCCGTCCTCGAGAAGGCGGCCGGCTTGCGCCAATTGCGCACCGTTGGAGCGCACCTGGGTCGTTGACACGGTGATCTGTCGCTTGGCGGCATCATCATGGCCGGCAAAGCCCAACGGGTTGACGAGATACAGGCCGCCGCCCGGTTTGATGCTGGGCAGAAAGCGTTCCATGTGCGCGCCGCCGACGGCATCGAGCACCAGGTCGACATCCTTCGCTACCGTTTCGGCCGCCACCTTGGTGTAATCGATCACGGTGTCTGCGCCGAGGTCGGTGAGCAGCGCCCCGTGTTTGCCGGAGGCGACCGCAATCACCCGCGAGCCTTGCCATTTGGCGATCTGCACCGCCAGATGACCAACGCCACCGCCGGCGCCGTTGACCAGCACGCTCTTGCCGTTCAGCGGCATCGGCGTGTGCGCGAGGGACTGGAACGGGTTCGGCGCGTCATGGCCCAAGTCGACCAGAAACTGCCAGGCGGTGAGCAGCGACATCGGCGCGCCTGCAGCATGGACATGATCGATCCGCGAAGGCTTCAGCGCCAGTTCCGAGGCCGAGACGCGCACATAGTCGGCATAGGCGCCGCTACCAGTCATCAGGTCCTGCGGAAACCGGACCATCGCATAGACGTCGTCACCAACCTCAAATCCGGTAACACTCGCGCCAACGGCCGCTACGACGCCCGACACATCGGTGCCGAGGATCAAAGGGAAGGTCGGGCTGGGTTGCCATTCCGGCGGCAGTCCCCGGTAGCCGTCGCGCAGATAGAGATCCGGTGGGTTGAGGCTTGTGGCGTGGACACGGACCAGCACCTCGTCCGTCGCTATCTCCGGTCGCGGGGCATCCTCATAGAGCAGAACCTCCGGACCTCCGAATTCGTGCAGTCGCACGGCTTTCATCATTGCAGTCATCATTGCCTCGCTTAGCTATCTGTTCGTGGACAAGGATATGACTGACGCCGTCAATTGATAATGATCGCTAACTTCGCTTTAATAGTGCCATGAAGGAACAAATTAGATTTGATCGGCTGACGGGATTGATTGCTTTCGCGCGGGCTGGCTCGCTCGGAAGCTACACCGCCGCAGCCCGCTCGCTCTCGATCTCCCCGTCGGCAGTCAGCAAGAGCATCCAGCGGCTGGAAAAACAGCTTGGCGTGGCGCTGTTTGCACGCACGACACGCTCCCTAACGCTCACCAGCGAAGGGCACGACCTGCATGAAAGGGCGCTTCGGCTGCTACAGGACGCCGAGGACATCGAGCAGGCGGCGAAAGCGGCGCGCACCGAGCCGGCCGGCACAATACGTATTGCGGCATCGCTGCCGATCGGCCTGCATGTGATCGCGCCGGCCCTGCCACAATTCCGAAAACACTATCCCAAGGTGAGCATCGACCTGCGCCTAAGTGATCAGATCGTCGATCTGATCGAGGGCGGATTCGATCTGGCCGTCCGTATCGGCGATCTGGCCGACTCGCGCCTTCTCTCCCGACGACTCGCGCCGCATCGATTGTGCTGCTACGCCTCTCCCGACTATCTGGCGAGGCGCGACCCACCGACACATCCGGACCAGTTGCACGATCATGAAACGGTCAGCCTGCGCTACCAAAGCAGCGGCCAGATGTTCCGCTGGCCGTTTCGTATCGGGGATAGAGAGGTCGAGATCGTGCCGTCATCCGCGATCGTCGTCGATGCAAGCGAAGCGGTGCTTGCGACCATCGCCGCCGGTGCCGGGATCGGGATGGCGACTAGCTTCATGGCCGCCGCCTGGGTGAAGAGCGGTGCGCTCGTTCCGGTTCTGGCGAACTATGCCGTGGAGCGGCACAACATCACCGCCTTGTGGCCGGAAAGCCGGCGGTCCAATCCGGCGGTTCGCGCCTTCCTCGAAAGCCTGGTCACATTGCTCTGAAAACGGCGCGTCAATGACCGCTTCTGGCGCCAACAGCGGTCATGCCGTTCGGAAAAGTGAAGCGCTTTTCGCAGCGTTGGAAACCCGGGTTTGACGGTGAGGGGAATGACGAGGACGATCGATTTCGGTGCTCGATCGTCCTCTTGCGCGGCCGCTCATGTTGCTTCCCTTAAGCGAAGTCTGTCGAAGATGCAGTCTTCCGCCATGCACTGACGATGGCTGCATCGGCCGCATGTTTCGCCTCGATGGCCGCGACTTTATCGCTGCCCAGCGGTAACCGGACAGGCGGATTGGCTGTGTCCACGAAGTCCACCAGGACATCGGCGAGTTTGGACGGATCGCCCGGTTGATTGTGACTAATTTAGCGCATTGGCGTCAAGCAATAGATTGGCCAGGGGGCTGCTGATCGGCGGAAAATCGGCATTCGGAACAAGCGCATGAACCTCGGCACCGAGGTGCTGAGCCAGGGCTCGAGCGTGGAGTGCGATGTTGCTGGCATTTCCATCGGGGTAGGTATGAAGGGGAGAAGTACTTGAGTCACGAAGGGCGACTGCGAAGAGAGATCTTGGCTTCCGGTTCGATAGTCACGATCGTATTTTGATGCACCTCTACGAAACGCGATCCACGCGCGTTGCATCGTGGCTCGGCAAAGGCGCGTGATTATTGTCCTCGGATCGGCTAGTCTCCACTCTCACCGCGCGGTACGTGCCTTGCGAAAGGAAGAGCAGTGATCGCGCATGCCGTCATTATTGCGACGAGAAGCCAGGCTTCATTGATCGCTTCGACGGAACTCGCGGTTTGGACGAGTGGATCGAGCAACGCTGTCTTGCCGGCATCAAACGCGCCGGACTGATGAGCACTGACGATGCCCGCTGGAGCCCCTATGAATGCGGCGGTTTTCATGTTGCCACTCTCGAGGCCCTTCCAAAGCTTTTCGCCCAAGACATCGGTGCGGGTGTAGATGATGGTGTCGATCAAGGCGATCCCGATCGCGCCACCGAGATTACGCATGAGGTTGAAGAGGCCGCTGGCATCTGGAACCCGGTGGGGCGGCAGCCCACCAAGTGCAAGTCGGGTGGGAGGTAGAAGGCAAAACATGATAGCCACGCCGCGAACGACCTGCGGCCAGAACATCGCATCATAATCAGATCGTGGGTCCTGAAACGCGCTCATGGCAATCCCCACGGAAAACAACGCAAAGCCGCACGCCGATAAGACGCGCGGGTCGGTCTTCTTCTCCAACGCAACGGCAATCGGCGCCGTGATGAGTTGGGCAACGCCCGTGACCAGCATCGTCATGCCGATTTCAAACGCGTTGTGTCCCCGGACAAACGCCAGAAAGACTGGCATCAGGTACACGGATCCAAACAGCCCTATGCCAAGAGTGAAACTTAGGACCGAACCAACTAGAAAGTTGCGGTCTCGGAAGTTACCCAGTTCGACGAGCGGTGGTGATCGCATCGTGCAACGCCATGTGAAAAGCGATCCGGCGAAAAAAGAGCAGCCGAGGCAGCCAACTACGTACAATGAGATCCACCCACTCGTCGGCGCTTCCTTGAGCCCGATTTGCAAAGCGGCGAGAGCTCCCGCCATCAACAGCAGGGATATCCAGTCGAGCCCCTGACGTGCTGAATGATCCACGACATGGCGTGGTAGGGTTCGCGATGCCACCGCGGCCGCGAGCGTGCCCGGTGCCAGGTTGATCAGAAAAAGCCAATGCCAGGAGTAGGTTTCGGTGAGCCAGCCACCAGCTATCGGCCCAACCGTCGGCGCGAGAACAGCGAGGACGCCGGCAATCGTTGTCGCTAGTGCCTGTCGCTGGCTGGGAAACAGGATGAACACCGCGGAAAAGACTGACGGGATCAAAGTCCCACCGGAGAACCCCTGGAGGACACGCCAGCAAACGAGCTCGCTGAACTCGCCGCTCGCGGCGCAGCCCGCCGAAGCAATCACGAAAAGGATCATTGAACCCACGAATAGCCAGCGCATGGTCAAAACCCGGGTGAGGTAGCCGGTGAGCGGGATGGCGACGACCTCGGCGATCAGGTAGGCGGTCTGGATCCAGCTCATCCGATCCGGGTTGATTTCAAGCGCGGATTGGATCGTTGGGAGCGACGTCGCCACAACCTGGACGTCAAGGATGGCCATGAACATACCGGCGCACATCGCCACGAACCCGATCCAGACTAAAAGCGAAGCGCGGAGACCTAGAGGAGGATCAGAGGTGGGCATCATATGGTGGTCCTGAAAGCGCCGCGTTCTCGGTCTTGATGCGTACAAAGAGTATAATCGCGTTGGCGATGGAAAATACAACCGCGTAAACCGGTTGGCCAAGGCATAAGGGAAGCACGGCGATCTCGCCGACCACGACAACATAGTTGGGATGGCGCGTAAAGCGATAAGGGCCCGTCCGCACAAGCGTCTCACCGGGCACAACAATAATTCGGGTTGTCCAGCGCGTGCCGAGCGTCAGCAGGGTCCAGAGCCGCAAAGCCTGCAGCAGACCGAACGCCGCCAGCCAGCCAAGATCCACCGTGGAATTCCATGATAAAAGCCACAGGCCCGTGAGCCAGGAGGCGTGAAGCGCGACGATCAAGCCATAATGTTGCCTGCCAGTCTCGTGGCCACCTCGCCTTAGCAACGCTCGAGTGTTGCGTCCCGCTAGCCAAAGCTCACCCACGCGCTCAGCGGTGACAGCCGACAATAACACATACGCCCAGATCATGCGGTTGTCCTTAGCGAGACACAGCTCACGGTGAAACCTGGACCCATCGCCGTCAGCAGTATGCGTGGCGGAGGAGCGGACGCAATAAGCCGATCGAGAACGAACAAGGCTGTCGGAGAGGACATGTTTCCGAATTCCGAAAGAACATTGCGTTCATGGTCGAGTGTGCCACGATTGACTATCAGGGCGCTCTCGAGCGCGTCAATGACCTTTGCACCGCCGGGATGGCATGCGAAGCGATCCACATCTCGGATTGATAGATTGGATCTTGAAAGTATTCCTTCAATCGCGGGGCGAAGATTTTCTTCCGCGAACGGCGGGATGGCGCGGTCGAAAATAACCCCCAAGCCTTCGGGATCGACACTCCAGCCCATGATGTCGAGAGTGTCGCACCAGGTATGCTGGCCGCTCATTTCGATCTCAGCCAAGCCCGCGTCGCCTGCCCTGACTATGCAGGCGGCGGCACCGTCGCCGAACAAGGCGGTCGCGACGATGTTGGCCTTCGTCAGCTTGTCCAGCCTGAACGCAAGCGTGCAGGTCTCCACGGCGACAAGAAGGACCACGGAATTTGGACGCGACGCCGCCAGTCGGGCCGCGATCGACAGACCCGAAACGCCCCCCGCGCAGCCGAGACCAAAAACAGGTACTCGCTCGACGTCTTCTCGAAATCCCATCTCTTTAGCGACGCGAGCCTCCAGGCTGGGCGTCGCGATTCCCGTTGAGGATACCGTCACGATCGTATCGACGTCGGACGCGGCAAGGCGCGCGGCTTCAAGGGCACGCTTCGCCGCTTCAACGAAAAGAGCGCTCGCACCCTCGATAAAAGCGGCGTTTCGGGCTGGCCATCCGGCCGTGGCCAGATACCAGTCAATCGAGCGGACGCCATAGCGTCGACGTATACCGGAGCTTTCGAAGACGTTTGCCAGCCGCTCGAAGTCGCGAAATCGAGCCGAAAAGGCCTTGTACGCAGCGGTTGCGGCGTCTCGCTGATCAATGATGTGTGGGGGCAGGGCGGTCGCGAGGGAGACCAGTTTCACGGATGGGCGCATTGGGATCCTAGGGCGACTGTCTTTGAGACCGAGCTTCGCCAAGACTTCTGGTCCGAAAGTAGGAACGTTCTCCCGGGGTCCAGGGTTTCCAGGACATTATTTTTATTCCAGGGAATTTGCGAAAAAGCAGAACTTAATGCGCTTTGGTGCCGGCGCCGCCCATCGTCCTAGCGTCACGGCTATCAACCAGGCCATATCTTTAACGAGCATCACTATCGCTTTCCGAGGCCGTTGAGCTGACGTTTGGAACAAGCATGCGCTCCATGGCTTATATAACTTGGATCACCAAGCCTCAGCGCATTCTTGAATTCCGGTGCCTGGCGCATCCATCTTTCGGGTTATCGTGCTCGACCTCGACCCTATCTGAAACAGAACGGCGTGGGTTGAAGCCGCCCAATGCCGGAAAAATTAGCTGGGAACCAAAGATGCCATCACCAATCCGATTGGAACCTTCACGCAGGGAGCTGCTTGTGTCCTCAGCCGCGACGGTGGCGATTGCCGGAGCCGCGACGGGTGTATGCGCGGCCGACATTAGGAGAGAAATCGTGGAAGAACAAACGAAAGTCGTCTTTGAGGTCAACGGAGAAACGAAGCATTTGACGTTGGATAACCGGACCACCCTTCTCGATGCGCTGCGCGAGCACCTCCATCTCACTGGGACGAAGAAAGGCTGCGATCACGGCCATTGCGGCGCCTGCACCGTCATCGTCAATGGCCGCCGCATCAATTCCTGCCTGACACTCGCGGTCATGCATGAAGGAGAGAAGATCACGACCATCGAAGGTCTCGGGCGGCCCGGCAATCTTCACCCGATGCAAGCCGCGTTCGTCAAGCATGATGGATTTCAGTGCGGTTACTGCACCCCGGGACAGATCTGTTCTTCCGTGGCGGTACTACAGGAGATTGACGCCGACATCCCGAGCCATGTCACCGAAAATCTTATTGCCCAAGCAACCGTGACATCCGCGGAGATCCGCGAACGCATGAGCGGCAATATCTGTCGATGCGGAGCCTATTCCAATATCTTGGACGCCATCAAGGAAGTCGCGGGAGTGCCGGCATGAGGGCGTTTTCCTATGAGAGAGCATCGTCCGTCGAAGCCGCGGCGCGAGCGGCGGCGCAAAATCGAGAGGCGAAGTTCATCGCCGGTGGCACCAATCTGCTCGATCTGATGAAGCTCGAGATAGAAAAGCCATCGCATCTTATAGATGTTAATGGCCTTGGACTCGACAAGATCGAAAAAGCACGGGATGGCGGCTTGCGCATCGGCGCCCTGGTGCGCAATACCGATCTCGCGGCTGACCAGACCGTGCGCCGCGACTACGGACTTCTTTCGCGCGCGCTCGTGGCCGGGGCGTCCGGGCAGCTGCGCAACAAGGCGACGACAGCCGGTAACCTTCTTCAGCGCACGCGCTGTCCCTATTTCTACGATCCCAACCAGCCTTGCAATAAGCGTGATCCGGGCAGCGGCTGTTCCGCCATTGGCGGGATTACCCGCCAGCTCGGAGTGATCGGTGGGAGCGAGGCCTGTATCGCCACCCACCCTAGCGACATGGCCGTGGCGATGCGGGTGCTGGACGCGGTCGTGGAGACCGTCAAGTCCAACGGAGAGAAGCGTTTCATTCCGATCGCCGACTTTCATCGCTTACCTGGCGATACGCCGCATCTCGAGACAACCCTCGAGCGGGGCGAGTTTATCACGAGTGTAACCTTGCCTCCGCCCATTGGTGGCAAACACATCTACCGAAAGGTTCGAGACCGCGCATCCTATGCGTTCGCGCTGGTATCGATCGCGGCCGTTATCCAGCCCGATGGTAGCGGCAGGGTCGCGGTGGGCGGCGTCGCCCACAAGCCGTGGCGCGTCGAGACCGCGGAAGCCGAACTAAACAAGGGCGCTCGCGCGACGGCGGCGGCGCTTCTTGCCGATGCACGCCCGACCGAGCAAAACAAATTCAAGATAGGCCTGACCGAGCGCACGCTTGGCGCCGTTTTGTCAGAGGCGAGGGAATAGGTCATGCAGTTCGAAAAACCAGCAACAACTAATCCGATTGATCAACTCAAAGTCGTTGGGAAGCCCATTCACCGCATCGATGGCGAGCTAAAAACCTCGGGCCGAGCCATGTATGCCTACGAATGGCACGACCCGGCGCTACGATATGCCTATGGCTACCCTCTTGGTTCGGCCATCGCCAAGGGACAGGTCATATCCATCGACAGCGCCGCCGCGAGAAAGGCGCCTGGCGTGCTCGGGGTCATCACCACACTCGAGGTCGGCGATCTGCGGAAGGGCAAGATGAACACCGCGAAGCTCTTCGGTGGCAGGGAGATTAAGCACTACCACCAGGCGGTCGCCGTCGTGGTGGCCGAGACATTCGAACAGGCGCGCGCCGCGACCGCCTTGATAAAGGTTGACTACGCGCCTGAGAAGGGTGCGTTTGATCTAAGGGCCGAGATGGCAAATGCCAAGACGCCGGATCCCTCGACCGAACCCGAGAGCGCCGCGGGTGATTTCCAGGCAGCCTTTGGTACTGCCCAGGTTACGCTCGACGCCGAATATACCACGCCGGATCAGTCCCATTCCATGATGGAGCCCCCCGCGTCGATCGCGGCTTGGGACGGTGATGAGGTCACGGTCTGGACATCAAGCCAAATGATCGACTGGTGGCGTACCGATCTCGCGACGACGCTTGGCGTCGAGAAGGAGAAAGTGCACCTGATGTCACCATTTATCGGTGGTGGCTTTGGCGGCAAGCTTTTCCTTCGTGCTGACTCGGTGCTCGCGGCCTTGGCCGCGAAGTCAATTGGACGACCGGTCAAGGTGGCGCTTCCGCGACCGATGATACCGAATAACACGACACACCGGCCGGCGACGATCCAACGTATTCGCATTGGCGCCGAACTAGATGGGAGGATCACGGCGATCGCGCACGAGAGCTGGTCAGGCGATCTTCCAGGCGGTGGTCCGGAAACCGCTGTGATGCAAACGAGGCTGCTTTATGCTGGTGAGAACCGGATGACGGGGATGAAGCTTGCCACGCTTGATCTTCCGGAAGGAAACGCCATGCGTGCGCCCGGCGAAGCTCCCGGTCTAATGGCGCTCGAAATCGCCATGGATGAAATGGCGGAGAAGCTCGCCATCGATCCAATCGAGTTCCGGATCAAGAACGATACCCAGGTCGATCCGGAAAATCCCGACCGCCCGTTCTCCCATCGCGATCTGATTGGCTGTTTGAGACTTGGTGCCGAAAAGTTCGGCTGGGACAAGCGGACGCGCCCAGCGAAACGGCGCGAGGGAAACTGGATGATTGGCATGGGGGTCGCGGCAGCTTTTCGCAACAATCTCGTCATGCCATCCGGGGCGCGGGTCAAGCTCGATCAAGATGGTGTCGTCACGGTCGAGACGGACATGACCGACATCGGCACCGGCAGTTACACGATCATCGCTCAGACCGCCGCCGAAATGATGGGCGTCAACGTCGAAAAAGTCGCTGTCCGGCTCGGTGATTCCAGGTTCCCAGTGTCGGCGGGATCGGGCGGTCAGTTCGGTGCCAATTCCGCGACTTCGGGAGTTTACGCGGCCTGCGTCAAGCTTCGCGAGGCAATTGCCAGCAAACTGGGATTCAACTCGGCCGACGCCGTGTTTGAGAATGGTGAGGTCAAATTGGGCAACCGGATCGTGGCGCTGGCAGAAGCCGCTGGAACCGATGGTATTGTCGGCGAAGATACGATTGACTGGGGTGACCTGACCAAGACCCACCAGCAGTCCACCTTTGGCGGGCATTTCGTGGAGGTCGGCGTTGATGTCGCCACTGGTGAGACGCGCATTCGCCGCATGCTGGCCGTGTGCGCGGCCGGCCGCATTCTTAATCCGATCACCGCCCGCAGCCAAGTTATAGGCGCGATGACGATGGGCGCGGGTGGGGCATTGACGGAAGAGCTTGCGGTTGATACTCGCCATGGCTTCTTCGTTAATCACGATCTCGCGGGCTACGAGGTACCCGTTCACGCGGATATTCCTCATCAGGAGGTCATCTTCATGGACGAGACGGACCCATATTCGTCTCCGATGAAGGCCAAGGGAGTGGGTGAACTCGGTCTATGTGGCGTCTCGGCGGCTATCGCGAACGCGATCCATAACGCGACCGGCGTTCGGGTCCGACATTACCCTATCACACTCGACAAACTGATCGGCGAGCTGCCGGATATTGCCTGATGGTATGCGGTGGCCGGGCGAGGCCGCCGCCTCATTCATCAATGGCCTAGCTGGAATCCCCGATTACGCGGCTGCCCGATGCTGTCGACAAATCGTAAGCCTTGCCGCGATGATATTGGTCGCCAGTCGCAAGCGGCTCGAGGAGAGCGATAGTTGGCTGCGTTTCAAGCCAAGCCAGACAAACATTGCCGCTGACGCAATTTGCGATGAGGTTTGGTCAACACCTCGCACGAGACTGGTGCCTACGCTTAAAACGAAAGGCTCGCCATAATGGGAGTCCTCGCAATGAGTGGGGAAACGAGGGCGGTGCCGTCTAGGAATATCATTCGCGTCGCATCAAACAAAAAGAACACCCGTGGACCAGATAATGCTGCGAGCGTCAGTCCTCTCGAAGAGCTCGCCTTTGCTCGTGGAGACGTCAAAATTTCAAGTATCGACACCCTCGATAGCGGGCTGTCTCGCCCAAAACGAGCCGCTATTAGCCTGAGCGAGATCGAACTTCAACACCTCGCCTCAGACCTTAGTCTGAGATGTCTCCGACCTAGGTCCGACCACGGAACTACCAGCAGGCAAAGCCGTTTTCTGGCTGCGACGAAGCTTCCAAAAGGAGATGAACATGTCTTTCAAACTTACAGCGACCGCGATCGCGGCGATCACCCTCATGTCCGGCGTCGCCGTGGCGCAGTCGGGCACTGTTAATGGCGCGGCTGGCGGAGCGGTCACCGGCGCCATCGTCGGCGGTCCCGTCGGTGCGGCCGTGGGCGGCGTCACGGGCGCCGTGGTCGGTACGATCATCGATCCACCGCCCGCAAAGGTCGTTACCTATGTTCGCGAAGCGCCGGCACCGGCGGAGCCCGTGATTGTGCGGGAAAAAGTCGTGGTTGGCCACGCCTTGCCAGAGACGGTCGTGGTCACACCGGTGCCCGAAAATCCGAAGTACGGCTACGCGATCGTCAACAACGAGCGGGTCATCATCGAACCTTCGTCCCGCAAGGTTATTCAGGTCATCAATTGATCGAACTCGGTTGGGCGGCGCGGCAAATGCCTTGCCGCTCAAGCCGATTCGACCACCGCCGCCGATATGACGCTGGCAAATGTCTTCGCACAAAATGGATACTGACGATGAACGGGCTCGCGAGTGTCGCGTTTGGAATAGTCACCGTTATGGGCACGGTCACGCTTGCCGCGTCGATTGCTTCGATCGGCATGGCGGAAAACACGCAACAAGACTTGCGCGGTCTAATGGATGCCAATCTTTGGACAACCGAGCCCACGCGTGTCTATCCGGCCCTCCAGACTTATATACGATTGCCCCCCGCACTTTCGACGTATGCGATGGCGGACACCCGGGAGGTTGCGAAGAAGCCACTAGCGGTCGCCGCGTCGGCGCCCACCGATACATCGCCGCTATCGACCGGAATGTCGGTAGCGCATCTGAATTGGTGCTCATCGCGCTACAGATCGTTCGACCCGACGACGAACACATATCGCACCTTCGAGGGACAGGTCCGCGTGTGCCAGCCGCCGTTTGAAAGCCGCGATCCGGCGTCGACGTCGCCAGTCGCGGCCCTCCCGGCGAACACGGCAAGATGGTGCGCCAGTCGCTACAGATCCTATCGCGCGGACGACAACACATATCAGCCCTACTCTGGGCCACGCGTGGAATGCACGCCACCGGCTGAAGCCCAGACGGTCGCGGCGATCGAATAATCGGCGCATCCTGGACCAAAGCCCGTTTTGCTCTGCAGTTCGTTGTGGTTAGCTTCCTAGGGACGATAGGAAGATTAGGTTTCGCCGCCAAGAACATCGACCGAAACTTGGCAGAGCCACAAACCGTACGCGATGGATGGGCCCACGGTGAGCGGATTGTACTTTTATCGCGCATCTTGCCCGAGCCGCGGAATATCAGGACAGACCTGCTTGGCCGTGTCAGGGCGCGCAAGTTCGAGCTTGGAATTTTTGCCGCACCCGATTCCGACCTGCGCCACTTGGCGCCGACGATACACTAGGAGCGATCATGCGTGTTCTGATTGTCGAGGATGAGCCGGCTTTTGCGTTGATGGTGGAAGACATCGCGATGGCAGAGGGTTTCGAGATCGCGGGGATTGCCCGAAACACGGCCGAGGCGATGGAGCTGGCGCCCGAGGCTGATATCGCAATTCTGGACGTGCGCCTCGCCGATGGGCTGACAGGGCCGGAGATCGCAAGGCAGCTGGTCGACCATTTCAACGTCGGCATCGTCTACCTGACGGGAAATCCTGATCTTGTTGGCGACCGGGACGGGGTGCACGTCGTCGTCAAACCACCGAGTTTACCGAGCGTTGTCGACGGCCTACGCCAGGCCGCAGCGTGGCGCAGCCGCCGTGCGCGACAACAGAATGCACAAGATGGCGTGGGAAATGCCACGTCCAAACCGCAACAGCACTGACAGGAGCACATCGTGACAAACACTCGAGCTAGGCACGCCAGCGGTGCGGTCGTCGAGATCATGTCGGCGGACCGGGCGTCGTTGCGAACCAGTTCGCCTGATGCCAACGACGCGGCCACCGAACTCGAGCGTGGCTTTGACCTGCTGTTCTTCCTCCGGGAGATGGACATTCTGGCCGATGAACTTGCCAAGCTTGCCCCATCGATGGATCGGACCGCGCTTGAGCTTCGCCTGGCGCAGATGCGGCAGGTGGTTGAATTTCGCCACAAACAGCGCACCGATCGCCCAGAGGTCGAATGATCGATGCGAAAGATCTGTGCGGCGGAGATCCATGCGCCATTATCTGCGTAGACAAGGGCATAAAGGCCGGAAAGGGCGCAATCATGCTTTCAAGGCGCTGCCTACTGAGACTGGGATGCGGGGCGACCGTCGCCCTTTTTATCTCGGCGATGCCACTGACGCTAAGTTTCGGGCCGCTTCCGGCGCCGACGACGAATGCCGCGCATGCGAAGGACGGCAATGACGGCAACGGCAATGGCGGCGGAAATGGCAACGGCGGCAATAATGGAAACGGTTCCAGCAATGGCAACGGCAACGGCGCAGGCAATGGAAACGGCTCGGGCAACGCCGGCAACAGTTCCAGCAACGCGGGTGGTAACGGGAACGGCAATGGCAACGGGGGCGCGGGCGCAAGCGGCAACTCCGGCAAGGGCGGCGGCTCGTCGCCATCATCTCCCTCCGCATCATCAGCCTCGGGCGTTAAGGCCACGGAAAGTTCAGATGGCAGTGTCGATGTTCGCCACGGCAATGGCATAACCGAAACGCTTCGGCGCGGTCGCTACATCATGCGGGATTCGAAAGGCCGCACCATCGTGGACAGGCAGGCGACAGCCAACGATGTTCGGCGGCTGAACCGGTTTGTTCGCTAGAGCGTGTAGACCCTAACCCTTCCCACGCCAGCGCAGCGCCGCCTCGGTTCGGTTCGAAACGCCCAGTTTCGTCAGGATTTGCGTCATGTGATGCTTGACGGTCTTTTCCTGCAGATCAAGCCGCAGCCCGATATGCTTGTTGGAGAGACCCTCTCCCACAAGGTCCATCACCTCGCGTTCGCGTGGAGTCAAAGCGTTCTTGGGCGGCTCCTTGTCCAGCGAGACATCCACCACTTTCGCGGACATGGCTGGAGACACATAGCGGGTTCCCTTGAGGATCGTCCTGATCGCCTCAGTGAGCCCCCTGGAGCCGACGCCCTTCAGAACATATCCCATCGCGCCCCTTTGAAGCGCTGCCAGCAGCGTGTCGATTTCCTCCGACGCCGTCAGCATCAACACCTTCGTCGATGGGCTGCGCCGCAGGATCTCACCGATCGCGCTCAAGCCACCGCCCGGCATGGAGACATCGACCAGCATGACATCGGGATGCTTGTCGGCCGCGATCATCGCCGCGTCGTCGCTGGTGGCACCTTCCCCCACGACCAGGAAGTCCTTGATTTCGGAAAGGCTGCGCGTCACACCTTCGCGAAACAATGGATGGTCATCCACGATCCCAACCGTAATGGACGTCATCTCTGCTCTCCCGTTTCCATTGGTTCGAAGGTCATCGTCAGGATCGTGCCCTTGTCCCCGGTCTTCACTTCGAACGTTCCGCCAAGACTATCGACCCGCTCGCGGAGCCCGACAAGCCCCAGGCTGGATGGCCTGACATGGTTTGGATCGAAGCCGTCGCCACGATCACTGACCTCGATCGTGACATGCCCGCGATGGAGGGAGGCCCAAACGGCCTGCTGGATGCCACCACCGTGACGATGGGCGTTGTTCAAGGCTTCCTGAATGAACCGATAGATACAGATCTTGACCGCCGCCACAGGCTCCGACCCGTCCTGCTCGATCACGGTGTTAACGGTCGTGTCGGTTCTCATCTGGTGGGCTACGGTGACGCGATTGACGATCTCGGCAAACGAAGCCTTTTCGATCTCCGGAAGCACCAGTCCCTTGCAGATATCCCGGATCTCGGTCATCGCCTCGGCGAGGCTGGAGCGGATCCAGGTGAGCTCCTTCTCACGCTCGTCGGGCAGCGTTTCCGCGCTGATCAGCAATTCGCTGTCCAGCCGCAGCGACGCATAGGCAATGTGTTGCGCCGGCCCATCGTGGAGATCGGCGCCGATGCTGCGCAGATAGGTTTCGTTCAACGATGCGGCGCGTTGGGAGGCACGCTGCAGCCGGCCCTGCAGCCCCTTGTTCTCTGCAAGCAATGCGGAGAGTTCCGCGACGCGTTTGGCGAGATCCTTTTGTTGGTCCTCGATCGTTCGGCTCCCGCGAAAAACCAGCCCTGACAGGACGGCGAAGAACACGGAAGTGAGACCGGCGACGCCAAACCAGCTCCACAATCTCGCTCGCGTCAGGCTTTCGCCCAGCCCTTCGGCCGTCTCGTAAAATTCGAGAACAGCGACGGCCTGGCCAGACCAGGGCTGGAGCACGGGATTGTAAATCTCCATCAATGGCTTGCCGAGCGAACGTTCGGTGGTGCTTTCGGGGTCGTCGGCGATCTCATAGCGCGCAACCAACGTTCCGGCGAATGCCTGGCGAAGCTTGTCGTTGACAGTGAACTGTTTGCCCACGAGCGCCTTGTCGTTGGAATAGAGAATTGTTCCGTCGCCGCGCCACAGCTTGAACGACACCAATCGCTTTCCGAGCGCTCCTTGGCCAAGCGTCTCATCGAGCGCCAGCGCGCTCGCCTCATCGAGCGGCGCGGCCTTCTGCATGTCGGGAAGAAGCGGAGCAACAACGCTATCGACATAAAGGGCGGTGGCGGCGCCGGAATTATGAATCACCGCATCTTCGATGACCTTCGACACCAGATAACCGACGATGAACATAGCCGCCAAACTGACCAGACCGCCGACGACGACAAATCGCAGGGCAAGAGAGCGTGCCGTCCAGCGGGAAATCCAGTTCATGATCAACCAGTTGTGTGTGACCTCCGATACCTATCGCTCGTTCAGAGTTTTTCCAGATGCTGGCTACGCCAGGCGCCCATGCAAAATCACGCCAGCTGCCACATCGCTCATCCGTCATCGCGAATGACATTTATGAAATTGACCTGAAACTGTTCCAACGTCGGCTGACGGCTTGCCAGGCGGCCCGTGATTTCCATCAGATGTAACCCGTGACCGGTTCCTTGCCGTGAGCTAACCTAGACAAAGAGGATGTGTCCGTACGTCGCAATCGGGGCGGCCTGCAAGAGTGCCGCCCCGACGCCATGAACTAGCGCAACGACTTGAAGGCGGCTCGCAATTCCTCGGCGAAGACCTGCGGTTGCTCCCAGGCCGCGAAATGCCCCCCTTTTCGCGCTTGGTTGTAATAGATGAGCGAGGGATAGGCCTGCTTGCTCCAGCTCTCCGGTGCCTTGTAGATTTCCTTCGGGAAGGCGGTAATGGCAACCGGCACTTTGATGTCTTTGGTCTTCTGGGTGTCGGAACTGAAATTATTATTATTGTTTTCCCAGTAAAAGCGGGAAGACGACGCGCCGACGTTGTTCAACCAATAGAGCGTGATGTCGTTCAGCATCTCTTCGCGCGAGAGTACGCGCTCTGGCTCCCCATCGCTGTCGCTCCATTGCGCGAACTTCTCATAAATGAAGGATGCCAGGCCGGAGGGCGAGTCAGAAAGCGAGTAGCCAATGGTCTGCGGACGCGTCACCATCATCGCACCATAGGCCGCGTTTCGGCCGAAGAACGTCGAAAGCGATTGGTACGCGTCCTTCTCGTCCCGCGACAGGCTGCTGGGGGCGGGGTCGCCAGCATTGATACCCTTCATGAGTTCGCCAGGCACGGTGGCTGGCATATTGAGATGAATGCCGAGGAGGCCGTTCGGATTCTGGCGCGCTAGCGCGTCGGAGATGACGGAGCCGTGGTCTCCACCCTGGGAAACATAGGTTGCGTAACCCAGACGCTTCATCAGGACGTCCCAAGCCTTGGCAACTCGATCCGGGCCCCAGCCGAGTTCGGTCGGCTTGCCCGAGAAGCCATGGCCGGGGATCGATGGGATGACAACGTCGAAAGCGTCTTGCGTGTGTCCGCCAAACGCGGTCGGGTCAGTCAATGGCCCGATGGCCTTGATGAATTCGAACTGCGATCCCGGCCACCCATGGGTGAGAAGGAGGGGAAGGGCGTTGGGATGGCGCGAGCGAACGTGAATGAACTGGATGTCGACGCCGTCGATTTTCGTGATGAATTCCGGTAGCGCGTTTAGTTCGTTTTCGGCTTTTCGCCAGTCGTAGTCGGTACCCCAATATTTCACCAACTTCTGGACCCTGTCCAGTTGGATGCCTTGCGAGATGTCATCGACAGTTTGCTTGTCTGGCCAACGTGTCTCGGCAATTCGCTTGCGCAGATCGTCTAGCTGTGACTGGGGAACATCTATCCTGAACGGACGGACGGCCTCGTCTTGCTCCGCCCTTGGAGTATCCGGTATTCGCGCGTCTGCCGCGTTAACCTGGTGCGCCGTAACAGCTGGAAGCATCATCAGGGAACTGAGCGCTATCGCGAACCCACGATGAGCGGCTGGCTTACGGCGGCATGCCTTTCTTAGATTGATCATTGGATCCTCTCCTTGTTTGGGCCGACGCGGCCACATTTGATGCGGAGGTGATCTACGAACCTGAGGTATCCGGTATGTTTCCGAAACGTTGAGAGTTGTATCAAAACGTACAGCTTGGAATTGAAGGGCACGTGGCACGGGGAAATCACCAACACCCCTACATGCCGGACCGTTACCGCGAGTTCGGCGAATTATTTGTAACCTCGGATGATCAGGCGCTTCCGATCCTTCCGGACAGTGCCCTTGCCGTTTACCCGAAGGCGCGGAAGGGGTCTTATCATGCGATTTGTTGGCTCGAAGGTGGCTGCTGCCGCGATTTTAATCAGGCTACCCCGTCGCGTGCCGATCGCCGCTTGCATGATCCGCCGTTAGCCTTATGTCTTGATGCGATAACAGGACGAATAGCGTGAACAAAGCCCGACCAGCTCTTCTTCTCTTGAGCGCCTCGCTTATACCGGTCATCATCCTGGCGGCGGGAATGTCTTGGTATTTCGTGACCCTGCAGCGTGAGGCGCTCGATGGAAACGCGCGGATCATGGCGAGTGCCATCGCCGCGACACTTCAGCGGGAATTGGACACGCAGATTCAATTGCTGACGGTCGTGGCCGACTCGCCGCGCTTTGATCTCCCAATTTCGCGCTCGAGCTTCGCCGAGACCGCTCGTCGACTGCGCGAGCGCATTCCAAAGTGGGAGCAGATCCGTATCTCGGACGAGAGCGGCAACGTCGTCCTGGCCTATCCACCGCTGGATTCCTCCGCGAACCGGCGTGTGGTCGACATCGAAAGCCACGAGCGCCTCATACAGTCTAGAACAGCGGTGGTCGGCAACATAGTTAGTGGATCCAAGGGCCGGCCGGCTTTCGCCATCCGCGTTCCGATCGAGCGCAAAGACAACCTTCGGGCCGTTGTTTCAGCGGTTATTCGTCCCGCGACGGTGGCGGATCTTCTGCGCACGGCGGGTCTGCCCGGGACATGGTCGGCTTGGGTGATGGACGGGCAGGGAAGATTGGTAGCCTCGACCGCTGAACCGAAGCTCGCTGGCACGGAAGGTCGAGCGTTCGCGATTGTCTCCGCCTCGGATCCCGACAGAGTCAGTTTGGCTGGCGGCGGCGATGTTCGAGTTGGTGAGGCTTCGCTGCAAGCAACGCCCTGGCGGGTGAAGGTGGGTCTCCCGGTTTTGGAATATGACCAGTTGGCTCGTAGAGCTTGGATATTTGCTTTCGCCGGTTCGTCCGTGGCCCTTGTGCTGACGGGAACCGCCGCGTTTTTATTCCAGCGGGAGATCAACGCGCGAAATTTGGAGCGTGAGAGCGTCGCGAATTGGCAACGGATGGATGCGCTCGGAAAGCTCACGGGTCAGGCGGCGCATGACTTCAACAACTTGCTGATGGTGTTCCACTCCGGCGTCGAGGGCATTAGGCGACGTCGAGACAATGAGCAAAGGGTGACGCAACTTCTTGCCCACATGTCCGAGGGAATAACGAAAGGCAAGGCGATAACGCAACGTCTGCTCGCTTTCTCTCGGCGCTCCAATCAGGGCGCCACTCATGTTGAACTCGACCTCAAACTTCCGGAGCTTGAACCGCTCCTGCGTCAGGCCCTGAACGATGCGGTGGTATTGGACCTTGCCATACCGACCGATACTTGGCCCGTTTATGTGGACCCCGCCGCGCTGGAGATCGCTCTCGTTAATCTTTTGACAAATGCGCGAGAGGCAATGGAGAACGGCGGTCTTGTCACGGTATCGGCCAGAAACGTACCCGAGGGCGCCTGGGAAGATTCATCGATATCAGGCGCTTTCGTCGCGTTGACCGTGACTGACACGGGGAGAGGCGTCAGCCAGGCGGATCTCGGACGAGTGTTCGAACCCTTCTTTTCGACAAAGGAAAACGGCCGGGTGGGCTTGGGGCTTACCCAGGTTCACAGTTTCGCGAAGGCGACAGGGGGGGCCGTCAAGGTTAACAGTATTTTCGGCCGCGGCACCGCACTCACTTTAATGCTGCCCAAATCGACAGAGCCCCGTATTGTTCGGGAGACAATAAACACCGAATTTGGCTTTTCGGGCAAAATTCTCATCGTTGACGACACACTATCATCACTTGAATCGGCAGCTATTGCGCTGGAAGGAACGGTGTCGGGCATATTCAAGGCGGAAAGCGCGAAACAAGCTCTTGCGATCCTCGAGAAGCATAATGACATTGAAGCCGTCTTGAGCGACATCATGATGCCGGGTATCTCCGGCATCGAGCTCGCGGAGGAAATTCGTGGGAAGTATCCGCGAATGCTTGTTGTGTTGATGACGGGATATAGCGATCGTATCGAGGTTGGCGCGGCCATAAATTACCCCGTGGTTACGAAACCATTCCGGCTCGAGGAACTGACCGCGGCGCTCCAGTCGGGTCGTTCACGGACCTACGATCACAGCAACGTGGTTCGCCTAGATGGCCTCTCAGGAATTTAAGTCCATATCGTCTGGACATCAAAGGCGGATGACGTGTCCAAGCACATCAAGGCTTCACTAGGGATGCGCCTTCCATGACCCCGCATGGTCGGCCATGGTTTGTCGGAGGTCACGCGGTATCAGCTTCTTGTCGAGAACCGCCACGGCAACGCGGCATCAAGGCGAGAACCTCGGAGCGCGGCAAAGGCTTTGACAAGAGAAATCCCTGCAGGTCATCGCAGCCTAGGCTCTGAAGCGCTGTCAGTTGTTCACTCGTCTCCACGCCCTCCGCCGTGATCTTCAAGCCCTTTGCCCTGGCCATCTCGATCATGGCGATAACGAGGGCTCTGTTATCGGCTCGATGCATTTCATCAATGAACGATTTGTCGATCTTGATTCGATCAACGGTAATCTTTTGCACGCGGGAGAACGAGGAGTAACCAGTTCCGAAGTCATCTATAGCGAAGCGAACCCCCGCCTCTCTAAGCCTGGTGATCGTTTTCTCAAGCTCTCCACTTTCGCCAGCCGCGGCCGTCTCCGTCATCTCGATCTCCAGCCGAGCGGGACTGACATCCCACTTACAAAGAGCGCTTAGGACTTGATCGGTATAGCCTGGTGTCGAGAGCTCGAACGCTGAAGCGTTGATCGCGACGTGGATCTCTGGAGACTGTGCCAGCATCATGCAGGCATCCTCGAGGACAAGGGCGCCGATTTCGTTAATGAGACCAATTTCCTCGGCGAGTGGAATGAACTGGTCAGGGCGAACGTAACCCAATGCGGGATGCTTCCATCGCGCGAGCGCCTCGAGCGAATACAATTTTCCACCATCCGCGGTAAAAACTGGCTGATAGAATACCTCCAATTGACCGCCGGAACCTATCGCGTGGCGGAGGTCTATTTCCAGCATTCGGCGACTTCGCAGCAATTCGTCCATGTGAACCCCAAACATGGCATAGGTATTTCGACCCGCCGCCTTTGCGTGATAAAGGGCGATATCCGCCTGCCGTGTTACCTCATCGGGGCTGCAACGACCCCGCGCGAAAGCAACACCTATGCTTGCCCCGACCGAGATATGCGCACCGTCGATATCATAGGGAGTCTTGAGCCCCTTGACGAGCAAGCCTGCCTTCTCTTCAGCGGATCGCGCATCTTCGTTATCAAGCAGGACGATGAATTCGTCGCCTCCTATCCTCCCTATAAGGCCGTTGGGAAGAAGTGAGCGCATCCGAGCTGCCGCGAGGCTTATCAGTTTGTCGCCGATTGGATGACCATGAGTGTCGTTGACCGCCTTGAAGCGATCGAGATCAACAAACATCACGCAACGTAGGTCATTCGCGCTCCCCAAGCCCAGTTTCAGTTCCAGTTGCTCGGAGAAATGCGCGCGATTGGCGAGACCTGTAAGCGTGTCGTGGGAGGCTTGATGACGAAGCTGCGCACGGCTCAACGCGAGCCGATCAGACCTTCGCGATATGGCGTTGGCGGCGACACTGGACGCGGCGAACAAGGCAACCAGTGCGGCGAGTAGCGTCGGCATGGTAGCCCGCAGAACGTGCCTGCCAGGCTGAAAAGGTTCCCAAGTGAAAAAGCCGAGAACCTTGCCATCGCTCGTGTTTAACGGCGCCGCGGCCAAACTTGGCGAATTTGGCGCCGTGGCGGAGAACTTCAAATCCGCGAACTCATATTCTCGTCCGATTAACCGCGGCAAGTCTCCATCAAGAAACCGAACGGCGACGTGAAGCATCTGTTCGCCGGGTATTTGTTCGATATCTCCCGTATCGGATACGATCGGTTTGACGCTGACGATCGCCGGCCGAAAGCCGACATATCTTAAATCGGATTCGCCGATCGATAGCACGCGCGCGTCCGTGCCTTTCGTATCGCCAACGGAAAGTCGCGTATGTAGCTTGCGCGCCAGTGGCAGATAAGCGCTCTTTAGGTTGGCGGCGGAATATCCATTTTCGAACCCGGCTGGAAATTGATATAGAACCGACAGATCTGGGCGCAGTACGAGCGCAGCGTCATATCCGAAATAACTGTGCATCCACGTGCCGAGGTTTGCTTCAATCCAGCCCGGGTCTGGGTTGGTGGTATTTTTGACGGCGTCGTCCCAGACAGTGGCACTTTCCTGATCATGTGCGACACCGGCCTGAAGCTTGGCAATCGTGAGCGTGACAAGATCGCGCTGCCTAAGGGACGCGACCTCATCCGTGGAGGATGCGGCCCATTGCAAGCTGAGCACCAGTAACCCGCAAAGTGTCAGCGAAAAGAATGCTGGTAGGATAAACCGGAGAAACCACTGAGAACGAAGCTGCACTGCCATTTGCGATATGTCACCCTGTACCGCAGGAAACGTTAAAGCAGCTCCATTAAGACAGCGGCAAATAACACGGTTAGAGAAGTGTCAACGGCATATGTACCGTGTACCCATGCCGAGCATCCGGCCCCGGTCCAACCGCTGGCCACCGGAAAGCATCACTCAAGCCTCACCTCCGATGCGCCGTCGCGGAAAATAGGTTAGCGTCCCACGTTCAGCAGCCCTTGTGTCCCTCGCCGGAGCCTTGGCGGCGGCCGCGCGGTTTATTGGCGGTGTTGGGCCTGGCTGGCTTTATGCCCCTACCGAGGGAGCAGTTGCGACCTAGGTCCGATGGTGCATCCGACTGAGGTCCCCCATGCGGAACAGCGGGACCAAACCCTAGTTTGTTGAATAGCACCGACCGACAGAATCGGGCGCTAAACGCAAATCCACTAGGAGGAAAAACCATGTTCAAGGTTACCAGCATCGCACTTGCAACGGCCCTCGTCGCCGGCACCGCATTTGCTCAAACTTCAAGCACGATCGGGACAGGCGGTTCGTCCGCTGGCGGTGGTACGTCCAGCAGCACCGTGGGCACGGGCGGAAGCTCCTCTGGCGGCGACTGCGCCGCGGGGGGCACCAGCTGCCCGTCTGGCACCTCCTCAACGGTCGGTACGGGAGGTTCGTCCGCCGGCGGAGGTACGTCGAGCAGCACGGTCGGAACCGGCGGGTCATCGGCTGGATCAGGTTCGGGCTCCGCGTCGACGCTCGGCACGGGAGGTTCCACGTCTGGTGGCGGCACGTCGAGCAGCTCGGTCGGTACCGGCGGTTCCTCGGCGGGGGACGGCCAGTCAGGAAGCACGGCCGGCACCGGCGGCAGCCAGGCCGGATCCCACGATAGCAAGGGCAAGAAAGGCTGCGCTCCAGGTCAAGTGAAGAAGAACGGCAGTCATTCTTGCTAATCGGCTTGGCCGACGTCACGAGCGTCGGCCTCCTTTCTTGGAGGCAACAATGTCTATCATCACGAAATCCTTGATCGTCGCGGCCGCACTGTTGACCGCTGGTCATGCGTCAGCCGAGAGCATTACGCTCGATGACGGGACGGTCTGCACGATCATCGAAGGCCACTCGGTCACTGGCGGCATGTCTACATCGGTGACCGCGGGCAACGGCAAGGTGACCTCATCGACGACGACCGGACAGACCGCCTCGTCAAGCACGGCGACTTCGTCCGCGTCTAGCTCGTCGGCTGGCTCGGCAAGCGCCGACAGCTTCTCGACAGCGAGTAAAACGCGGGCCGACGGCTCGGTGGTGACGAAGCGATCCGATGGCACTTGTTCAATCACCAACCCATCAAAGTAGGAGGAGGGGACATGCAAAGATTTGCGTTGATGCTAGCCGTGGTTTGTGTGTCGGCAACGACGACCGCCCTGGCGCAAGATTGTAGTTTATCAGGAACGGTCGGAAGTGGAGGAAGTGCCAGCGCTGGCGGGACATCCGCGAGCTCGGTTGGGACCGCGGGTGCCTGTCAGACCGACAATGGCACCTCATCTTCCATTGCTTCAGGAGGCGGCGCCGCCACCGATGGCGGTAAAGCCATGAGCAATACGCACGTCAACGACAACGGCGACAAGCTGAAGGCACGGACAAAGGCTCAGGCTGTCGACAAGGGAACCTTCAGCAAATCCCAGACCAAGACGACCACGGACGGCGATAGCCTGGAAAGCACCACGCGCACAATGTCGCACGTTCCGGGGGAGAAACCTGTCAAAAGCAGGACTAACCAAACAATCATACCGGAGGAGGAATAACCCTTCTAAACAAAGGAAAGGAATGTAAAATGAACAACTTGATCTGGCTAGTGGGGGCGGTTGTTATCGTTCTCGCTATACTGAGTTTCTTCGGATTTCGTTGAAGGAAACGTTTTTGAAGGCCGTGCCGTCATCCATGGCGCGGCCTTTCCTCCAAGGATCAGGGTAACATCGTCATGCCTCACGTGGTCCGGCAAGCTCGTGATCCTTTAGAATTCGATCATGGACAAGCATGTGATCGAGTTCGATGTTTCACGGCTCCTTGGACGAAAGGGGGCATCGGATGGCGCTGTCATCGAAAACACAATTTCCCGGTGTCGGACGACCATGTGCCTGATCAAACCGCGCTTCGGCTGGACCGCGACGCAGGCCTGACGACCCGACCTCCATTCGCGTCCATCGCTCTTAGTTCGGTCTACTTCCCCAGGTCGGTGACCTCATGCTCAGCGAACGACTGCTGGGCTGCGTCATAAAGTTATGAGTGAGTAGCGCTTCCGGGCCAGATGTCCGAACGAGGTCGCGGCTTCATCAAAACCAACGGCTTGTTGCCTTTGAACCGATGGAGTCTCGTCCGGGCGTTCCGGGTCCGGGCCAGCTTCGTGGCTGTTGCTTTCTCATCGATCTTTACTTTCCATGCGCTCGCGTAACTGAAATAATCAGCGCAAGGCCACATGACCGACATTTCGAGATTTCCTTCCTCCATCGGCCTCATGGCTGAAAAGGTCAGGGCCTTCCCGTGGGACCAAACGCCATTGGGCGCTATCGAGAGGTGGCCGGCAGCCCTGCGTATCACGGTCGACGCGATGATTTCGTCGGACTTCCCCCAATGCCTTTTTTGAGGTGATGACCTCATAGCGATTTAGAACGACGGCTACGTTCCAATGCTTGGCAACAGGCAGGGGGCAGTGGGACAGTCGCTAAAAGTGACTTGGAGAGAGAACTGGGAGCAGCTGCGGCCGATCACGCAAAAGACGATGTCCGGCGAAGCGGTTTACCACGAGATTTTCCGCTCGAAACCACCCGACATGGGCAGGCGGAGACCGCGTATCTCACCTTTTGCTACAGTCCTATCCGAGATGAAAACGGCACGGTTCTCGGCATGATCGACACCGTGATCGAGACGACGGAAGCCGTGCGTGGGCGCCAGCGGCTTGCATCGGAATGGGAACGCGACAGATGTTCGAAAACGCGCCCGGCTTCATGGCGATGCTGAGTGGGCCTGACCATGTGTTCCAATACGTCAATCCCGCCTACTCGAAGCTGGTCGACCATCGCGATGCGGTTGGCAAGAGTGCTGCCGAGGTCCTGCCGGAAGCGACGTAGCAAGATTTTCTAGCCGCTCTCAATGAGGTTAGGCGAAGCGCGAAGCCGCATTCGGCGCTGGGAGCGCTCCTCAAAATCAAGGGACGTCATGGTGCCACCATCAACCTGTACGTCGACTTCGTATACCAGCCCATCAAGGACGCCTCGGGTGTGATAACGGTCATTTTTGTTTCGGGATCCGATGTCACGGAGCGGATGGAGGCCGACGCCGCCTTGCGCCGGTCCGAGGCACGATTACGCTTCCTCGATGATCTAAGCAGGCAAACAGGCAATAGCCGCGACGCTGACGCTTTCCTCGACATCACGACAAGCATGGTGGTGACATATCTTTCGATCTCCAACTGCGCTTATGCGGACATGGATGAGGACGGCGACGGCTTCACCCATACGAGGTGACTGGGCAACCGATGGCGCGCCCTCAATTGTTGGCCACTACAGTCTCGCCGACTTTGGCGAACTTGCCGTGGAGAAACTCAACAAGGGCCAGCCGCTGATCGTCAACGACAGCTTGGCCGACCTCGCGCCGGAAGCGGCCAAAACCTTTCAAGACATCGGCATCGCGGCGACAATATGCATGCCCTTGATCAAGGAAGGCAAGCTGACCTCGCCGATGGCCATCCACGATAAGGTGCGTCACCGCTGGATGGACGAAGAGCTCGCGTTGATCAAGGAAGTTACGGAGCGGTCCTGGGCACATATCCAGCGCGTGCGATCAGATGCTGAATTACGCAGCACCGCGGCGGCCTCGGCGATCTCAACGCCACCCTCGAAGCCCGCGTCGAAGACCGCACGGCAGCCTTGGTGCAAGCCGAGGAAGCGCTAAGGCAAGCTCAGAAGATGGAGGCCGTTGGCCAGTTAACGGGCGGTCTCGCCCACGACTTCAACAACATCCGCGCCGTCATTGCTGGCAGCCTTGAGCTAATGCGGACACGGTAGCCCAAGGCAGCGTCGACGACATTGATCGCTACCTAAGCGGCGCCCATGCCTCGGTCAAGCGGGCGGCGGGCTTGACACAGCGCCTACTCGCCTTCTCAAGACGGCAGACGCGACGACGTTCCTCGACGTGGGCCAGCTTGAGAACGCGCTTCTCGATCTGTGCACGAGATGCCATACCGAACGGCGGAAAGTTGACGATTGAAACGGGTAACCGCTAACTCGACGATCGCGCGGCGAGGGCGCGCGGTCTGGCGTTTGGGCACTTTGTCTCGCTCTGCGTGAGCGATACGGGCACTGGCATGACACCCGACGTTGTCGCTCGAGCGTTCGACCCATTCTACACAACCAAGCCAATCGGTAAGGGGACGGGGCTCGGCCTGTCCATGGTCTACTGGAGGACCGCCCGCATTTATTCGGAAAGTGGCAAAGGTTCGAGGGTCTGCATCTACCTCCCGCGACATCATGATAATGCCCGCCATGAAGAGGTCCTTGTTCCAACGGTCGAAACGCCGTGGGCGCCGGATGTAAAGACAATCCTATGCGTGGACGACGAACCGCTCGTAAGGATGGTGGCGGTCGACATGCTTGAAGAGCTTGGCTACGCGGTTCTGGAAGCGGACGACGCGCCATCGGCGATGAAGCTGCTCGACGCCCGGCCGGGTATTGACCTGCTTGTCATGGATGTCGGATTGCCAAACGGCATGAACGGGCGCCAGCGTCGCGGCCGCCGCCCGCGCTCAGCCCTCAGCGTCCAGAGCCCAGAGCTGCGCGTGCTGTTCGTCACCGGGTATGCGGAAAACGCCGTCCTAAACCATGGTCATTTGCAAGACGGCATGCTCGTGCTGACGAAGCCGTTCGCCGCGGACGCGTTCGCGCTCAAGATTTCGGAACTTCTGATGAGCTAGACCAAAGCGCCGGCGAATTAGTTGATCGTTTCTTCGAAATGATTCTTTTTTCGCGCAAGCAAGCGCTTACCGTATGTCCGTGGCTTGACGGCGCCAAACGCGCGGAGGACAGGACGTCACTCCGCGTTAGAACTTTTCCCGGTCCGAGTATTCGTCGAGCAGCGATGATGGCTTAAGGCGAAGAGCGTGGCAGATTGTCAAGAACGTGGGAACGGACATGGTGTTTTGACCACTTTCATACTTGCCGATTTGCTGGAACGAGACGCCCAAGGCGTTTGCCAAGTGAGTTTGGCTAAGTCCCAGTGATTTTCGGGCTGACTTTACGCGTCTTCCTAAATTGCTATTTATCCGCGAATGGATCGACTTATCACCACTGGGTATCATTACTTTTTCCAACCGATTAGAGACAAGAAGCTGTTTCTTTACACGTGTAGGGCGATCGTTTGGATCTCCTCGACCTTAAAAAATACGTCAGTTTAACACTCGCGAGCGTCGATCTTGTCCTTGTAACGCCGACGCTTGGTGGGGTGCCCGAGGTGACGGCTGCAGAACGAGTTGGGTATCGAGATGACGGCTACGCCAGGCGCCGCGGGGCCGGAGGCGCGGTCATCTGATCGTGACGAAACCGCGTTCTTCAGCTTCCCGGGAGATGGAGCTGGGGCGTGAGAATCGGCGTGGACGCAATCTCAGTGGTCGTTGCGTGATAATGGGGATGGCGCTCCCTGGGTGGCATTGCGAAGGGCGCGCCCGCGCGGCGATGGCGACGACTAGCGGCCGTGCGGTGGTCGCGAGCGTGGCGTCCTTGACCGCGAGATCTCCGGGATGCTCGCTGGTCTAAATTCGCGGCTCCTTGGTTCGACAACGGCGTGGTCATTGCCTATTAGGGGGCGCGCGAGTAAGGGTTCCTGACCTGCCTTCCATGCTGCGAGATTCTGATGAAAAATAGGCCTGCCTCTCAATTGTCGGATCGATCCTTGGGCCTCGATCCCGGGGTGGCGATCGGGCTGGCCGGCACGCTCGTCTTCTTCTTGATCAGCGGTCTCGTTGCCTTTCTCAATCTTCAGGCGTTGGAGGCGAGCAATCAACGCATCGTGCAGACGCATGTAGCGATCGTTGCGCTTGATGAATTACTGTCGCGAGTCCAGGACGCCGAGACGGGGCAGCGCGGCTTTCTGCTGACATCCAACGAGGCCTATCTCGAACCATTCGATTACGCTCTGCGGGCGATACCATCGAAGCTGCAAGACATAGATCGGTTAACTGCAGAAAATTCTGGCCAGTCGGAGCGGCTCGCGACGCTCAAGCAGCACGTCGACGCCAAGCTCGCCGAGTTGAGGGAAACGATCGACGTCCGGCGAAAAGAGGGATTGGAGGCGGCACTGGTGGCCGTGAACTCAGATCGCGGTAAAAGCGCGATGGACGCGATTCGGGCACAGATCTCCGCCATGGCGCAGCGTGAGGGAGAGGTTCGCCTGCAGCGCATCGCGGATATGAAAGGCGCTCAGCGGACGGCACTGACGAGCACAATATTGTCTGGCCTGGTCGGCATGGTGCTGACCTTGGTTATCGGCGCGCTGATACGACGTGCGACGTTGGCGCGTCGACACGAGGATTGGTTGCAATCGGGTCAAGTTGGACTGGCGACCGCCATGATGGGCGACCAGCCTCTCGATCAGCTAGGCAACAGCATCCTGGAGTTCCTGATAGGTTACGTCGGGGGAATAGCTGGTGCCGCGTTTGCGATAGACAGGGATAAATTCAAGCGCATCGCCGCCCTTGGCGTACCAGGCAATGCAGCCATTACAGACCATTTTCGGTTACGCGAAGGGCTTTTGGGCCAAGCCGCGGCGGAAGGGAAACCGTTGGTCTTCGGAGAGGTGCCCGACGGCTATCTGGCTTTTGGTTCGGCGCTTGGCAGGGATAAACCTCGCCATCTCGCAATCTTTCCCGGCTCGGTGGACGGGCAGGTTAACTCCGTCATCGAAATTGGCTTTTTGCGTCCCATGGACCCGCGTGTGCGAACGCTTCTGGAACGGGCGTCCGAAGCGGTCGCGATCGCCGTGCGATCCGCCACCTACCGAAGTGAGCTGCAAGACCTGCTTGAGGAAACTCAGCGCCAGTCGGAAGAGCTGCAGACCCAGAGCGAAGAGCTCCGCGTATCGAACGAAGAGCTCGAGGAGCAAGGTCGTGCGCTGAAAGAATCGCAGACTCGCCTTGAGCAGCAGCAGGCCGAGCTGGAACAGACAAATTCGCAGTTGGAAGAGCAGGCGCAGGAACTCGAGTTCCAGCGCGACAATCTCGAGCGCGTCAACGCGTCCGTAGAGCTGAAGGCGAGAGAGCTCGAGCAGGCCAGCCAGTACAAGTCCGACTTCCTCGCCAACATGTCTCACGAGCTCAGGACGCCACTCAACTCGTCATTGATCCTCGCGAAGTTGCTCGCGGACAACCCGGACGAGAACCTGACCGCTGAGCAAGTCAAATATGCGCAGACCATCCAGTCATCGGGCAATGACCTTCTAAACTTGATCAATGACATCCTCGACTTATCGAAGATCGAGGCTGGTCATGTGGAGATGAGGCCGGAGACCGTCGTGATCGAGCGCCTCGCGAACAATTTGAGGCAGGTTTTCCAACCCGTGGCCGCTGAAAAGAAACTCGATCTTGTAATCGAAGTTGCCCAGGATGTCCCGGCGGCGATCGAGACCGATCCGCTTCGTCTGGAACAGGTACTCAAGAACCTGCTGTCGAACGCCATCAAGTTCACCCAGTCAGGCAGCGTCGTTCTCAAGATCACCGGGCAGGATGCGCGGGGAATTTCGTTTGCTGTAACGGACACCGGTATCGGCATCGCTCCTGATCAGCAGCAGCGCATATTCGAGGCGTTCCATCAGGCTGACAGTACGATCAGTCGCCGTTATGGTGGCACGGGTCTTGGCCTCTCGATCTCGCGTCAGCTTGTACGGCTGCTCGGTGGTTCGATCGAATTGGTGAGCCAGCCTGATAAAGGCAGCACCTTCACTGTCACTGTGCCGCGGAGCCATGATCCGGCGGCCCTGCTTGCCTTGGGAGATGGGTTGACCCGCCACACAACGATGGCCGAGGGCGCCGTGAACGAAGTCGTGCCAGCGGCCAGGACGCAACCTCCGTCGCACGCGACGCGCGCGCTCGATGACGACCGCGCCGCGCTCGATAGCGCAAGACGCGTTCTGCTTGTGATTGAGGACGATGCATCCTTCGCGGCAATCGTCAGGGATCTCTCGCGCGAGATGGGTTTCCAGGCCTTGGTCGCCGGCACCGCCGAAGAGGCGCTCAGGCTCGCGAAGGAATACAGACCAAACGCGGTCATCCTTGACGTCGGCTTGCCCGATCAATCCGGCCTGGCGGTTCTTGATCGCCTCAAGCACGACGTCGAGACCCGCCATATGCCTATCCATATGATTTCCGCCGAGGACCACAGCGAAACAGCATTATCCCTGGGCGCCGTCGGCTACGCGGTCAAGCCGGTCAAACGCGAACAGCTTGTCGAGGTTTTAGAGAAGCTCGAGCTAAAATTGGCACAGGACGTACGACGTATCCTGATCGTCGAGGACGATCCGGTTCAGCGGGAGGCGGTGGCGAAACTTCTCGGCTCGCGCGGGGTGGAAACGCTGACGGTCGGAACGGCCGCTGAATGCTTGCAGGTCCTCAAGGATGGCACGGTCGACTGCATGGTTCTCGATCTATCGTTACCTGACGCCTCGGGCTACGCCCTTCTCGAGACCTTGAGCCAGGAAAGCGCGTACGCCTTCCCGCCGGTCATCGTTTACACCGGAAGGGACCTATCGCAGGACGATGAGCAGCGACTTCGACGTTATTCCAAGTCAATCATCATCAAGGGCGCCAAGTCGCCCGAACGTCTCCTCGACGAGGTCAGCCTATTCCTGCATCAGGTGATCTCCGAGTTACCGCATGAACAGCAAAAGATGATCCGCAAGGCGCGCAATCGCGACGCTATCCTGGAGGGTCGTCGTATCCTCGTGGTGGAGGACGATGTTCGCAACGTCTATGCCTTGACAAATATTCTCGAGCCCCGCGGCGCGATCGTGGAAATAGCTCGCAATGGCCAGGAGGCGATCACCGCGCTCGAGAAGGCCTCACGAACGGATGCGGCGATGATCGACCTCGTGCTAATGGACGTGATGATGCCCGTGATGGACGGGCTGACGGCCACCCGCGCGATCCGCGAAAATCCCGCCTGGAAAAAGCTGCCGATACTGACCCTGACGGCGAAAGCGATGCCGGACGACCAGCAACGCTGCATTGAAGCCGGAGCGAATGACTACATGGCCAAGCCCCTCGACGTGGAGAAATTGCTATCGCTGGTACGGGTGTGGATGCCGAAATGACGGAAGCGGAAAACCCAAGAAACGTCGAGGATATCGAGATCCGGCTGCTTCTGGAGGCACTGTTTCTCACCTATCATTATGACTTTCGCAATTACGCGATGGCCTCGGTCAAGCGTCGCCTGCGGCAAGCCCGCCAAGCCCTGGGGTTTGCCACGATCTCGGCGATGCAGGAAAGCATCTTGCACGATCCATCACTGCTTCCGAAGCTATTGGGCTACCTGACCGTGCAGGTCAGCGAGATGTTTCGCGATCCCAGCTTCTTCAAGGCGATTCGTGAAAAAGTGGTTCCGCACTTGAAGACGTATCCTTCCCTGAAGGTATGGATCGCGGGATGCAGCGGCGGCGAGGAGCTCTATTCGATGGTAATCCTTTTTCGCGAGGAAGGCCTGGAAGAGCGCACCTTATTTTACGCCACGGACATCAACGCGGAGGCGCTCGCCGTGGCCGAGGCTGGCGTATACGCCCTCGATCGTGTGCAACTGTTCACGGAGAACCACCGAAAATCGGGCGGTAAATCGTCATTGTCCGATTATTATCAGGCTGCCTATGGGAGAGCATCCTTTGACAAAAGCTTGCGGCGCAACGTGGTTTTCTCGGATCATAGCCTGGTCACCGATGCCGTCTTCGCGGAAATGCATCTCATCTCTTGCCGCAATGTCCTGATCTACTTCGACCGCGATCTGCAAGACCGCGCCATAAGGCTGTTTGAAGGTTCCATGGTGCGAAAGGGATTTCTAGGCCTGGGTGCGAAGGAAAGCCTGAGGTTTTCGGCTCTCGCGGGCTCCTTCGAGGAACTTTCCAGGGAAGAGAAACTCTACCAGAAGCGGGGTGGGTGATGGCGGGGCGTTTTGACGCCGTGGTGATTGGAGCATCGGCTGGGGCCCTGGAGGCACTCTCGGCCATTCTTCCCTTGCTTCCCGCGAATTTCTCGATGCCGATTATCGTTGTTGTCCACATACCGCCGAACAGGCCAAGCGCCTTGGCCGAACTGTTCGCGGTCAAATGCCATATGGCCGTGAAGGAAGCTGAGGACAAGGAGCCGATCTGCGCGGGCACTATCTATTTCGCGCCGCCCGACTATCATCTACTCGTCGAACTCGATAAAACATTTGCTCTTTCAAGCGATGAGCCGGTCCTTTTCTCCCGTCCGTCCGTCGATGTTTTGTTCGAGACCGCCGCCGATGCCTATAGGGAAAGGCTAGTCGCGATCGTGCTATCTGGCGCCAACAGCGACGGCGCTCAGGGGTTGAAGGCGGTGGTTGAGGCGGGTGGCGTCGGATTGATCCAGGATCCCGCCACGGCTTATGCAGCTTTAATGCCGGACGCGGCCGCCAAGGCAAGTCCGGAAGCTCACATTATGACGCTTGCGTCGATCGCGGAATATTTGAAAAAGGTTTGAATACATAATGGACGCCGTGCCTTTCCTGCTTGTCGACGATCTGGAGGAGAACCTTCTTTCACTCGAAGCGCTTCTCCGCCGTGAAGACCTGATTCTACTGAAGGCTCGATCGGGCGATGAGGCATTGGAAATGCTTCTTCATCACGACGTCGCCCTCGCCCTCGTCGATGTCCAGATGCCGGGCTTGACCGGCTTCGAGCTCGCCGAGCTAATGCGTGGCAACGAACGCACCAGGCGCATCCCCATTATCTTCGTGACCGCTGGCAGCACCGATGGACAGCGTCGTTTCCGTGGCTATGAGGCCGGCGCGGTCGACTTCATTCAAAAGCCGATCGAACCGGATGTCCTGCGCAGCAAGGTGGAGGTCTTTTACGAGTTGTTCCGCCAACGTCAGCAGTTAGCCGCTCAGCGTGACGAATTAAAGGTTCAACGTGACGAGCTTGCATCGCAAGCTGAAGCGCTCAAGGCGGCGGCGGGCCATAAGGACGTGCTGCTGCGGGAAATCAATCATCGCATCAAAAACCTGTTCAGCGTGACCGCCGGATTGATCTCCTTGAGTGCCCGGCCCGCGAGAAGCGTTGCCGAACTGGAGGCCGATCTCAGGTCCCGACTGCATGCGCTATCGCGAGCGCACGAACTGACGTTGCCGGATCTCGCGCTCGACGGAGCCGGGAGCGAGATCGCGACGACGGTGAACGCGCTCCTTCGCGCGATCGTGGCGCCACATGAGCATGACCAGGATTCTCGCATCGAGATATCAGGAGCGGACGCTCCGCTGACGGGCAGCGCGCTGACCTCCCTTGCGCTGCTGCTGCATGAACTCACAACCAATGCCGCCAAATATGGGGCGCTTTCGATCCCGGATGGCAAACTGAAAATCGAGGTAGAGTCGCAGGGCGAGGTCTTATCGATCAATTGGTCAGAGGAAGGAGCGATGAGACTGGAGGGGCAACCAAAGCGGGAGGGCTTCGGATCGACCCTCGAGAAGGCGGCGCTTCAAGGCCTAAGCGGGCGGATCTCACGAGATTGGACCAAGGAGGGGCTTCGACTGCGGGTCCTCATTCCGCTTCCATCCCTTGTCAGGCTATGACTGGCGTCCTGGAATGGATATCCAACCTGCCACGAGCTTGTTGGACTTGATCTCACCACAAGCTGCCTAGATTCTCAGCCACCAGCGGTAAAAGTTGCATCGTCAGACATGAAAAAACATACCGAAGAGCGTCTTGCGGCCATCGTCGAGTCGTCGTTCGATGCGATCATCAGCAAGGATCTTGCAGGAATGATCGTCAGTTGGAACAGGGCGGCCGAGCAAATGTTCGGCTATCGAGAGCAGGAGGCCGTCGGCCAGTCGATATACCTGCTTGTTCCTGACGATAAGCACGACGAAGAGGCACGCATCCTTGAGCAACTCAAGCTTGGTGAACGCATCGAGACTTTCGAGACTGCCCGCCGGCATCGTGACGGCAGGCGAATCCCGGTATCGATCACCATCTCACCCATCAAAAGCCGAGCCGGGAAACTTGTAGGCTCGTCAAGCATCGCCAGGGATATTTCGCAGACAAAGGAAAGCGAACGGCGGCTGCACCTGTTGATGCGCGAGGTCAACCACCGAGTTAAAAACCAATACGCGGTGGTGCTCGCGGTAGTCCGGCAAACGGCGATGCGTGCCGGATCGGTAAAGGAATTCGAAGCACGCATCCGTGAGCGGATCATGGCGCTGTCCCACTCTCACGATCTGCTTTCCCAGGTCGACTGGGCGGGCGTAAGTCTTGCCCAACTTGTTTCGCACCAACTCAAGACGTTCGAGATGAGCCAGACGGTGAAGGTCTCTGGCCCGGACATAACACTCGACGCCAACGCGGTTCTAAACATAGGCATGGCGCTTCATGAACTGGCTATAAACGCAATCCGTTTCGGAGCGATTGAAAGCCAGCACCCCTCGGTGACATGGAGCATACTGCCCGCAACGGACGGTAACGGCCAACGTTTCGAGTTAAAATGGTCCGAGTCGGCGGTCGAATACGCCGAGCTGTTGATGCAGGAAAACGGTTTTGGCGCGCTCGTACTCCGCAAACTCGTGCCGTCGGCTCTTTCCGGGCAGGCGGCTTGGAGCATGCATGGCGGTTTCATTCAGTGGACGCTAATTGCTCCTCTCTCCGCTGTCCAAGTGGCACCTCCTTAACAGCCTCAACGTCGAAATCTTGTTTACCCCTGTATTGACCGAGACGGAGTGCCAGTATCTGACAGCTTCGGGTCTCCGTTGAAGAAGATCTCGGGACGGATGGAGACTTTTGGCTGCGCGCGGCTCGGACACCATATTCCCAAACTTAAAGCGTGTCGCGATCCTTCGGATTCGTTTGCCATGCTTTATACCTTTTTTTTCTAACATGTCGGAGCCGCAAGGCCGCTGCGCACTTTTTCCCGCGCGTCGAGAAGCTGCAGGTCCGCCTCCGCAAATCGGTTGAGGCTCGGCTCTGTTCTGGATCACTGCGAATATACCATCCAAACGGTGGAACTCCGACATTCTAGATCTTCGAATGAAGCCACGTTCGCGCCTTGGGTTCCGAGGCTGCGTCCCAAGGGTCATTCTCGGACCCCAGCGTGGGACAAGGTGGCTTGATGAGCAATGTGTTGGTCCGTATTTCGAAATCCGGGAAAAAAAGGGACGTCGCGCCGAGCGCATGCTAAGACGTGATCGCAAAGTTCCGGTATCCTTGTCGGTTCACGCCTTCCGTGCGCGGTAGAAATTCGGAAACACAATCTTGCTGAACGATGCTCTGCCGAGCGATGCGGATATAACGTCCTGCGATCTAGAACCAATCCACATCCCTGGCTCGATCCAGCCACATGGCATTATGCTCATTGTCAACAACGAGCTCAAGGTGATCGGCGCGGCTGGAGATATCGAGGGGCGTTTAACGGAAAACTGGGCTGGACGCGCATTGATTGACCTTGTCGGCGGCGACTGTGTCGCGAAGGCCGCGCGCGTCGAGGAAGACGCTACGCTCATCCTTGGACGGGTCGAGGGCGCCAGTGGCTACCTCAATGCCATCGCGTACCGATCAGCGGGACGCTTGGTTGTTGAGATGGACGCCGCCGAACCGGAGCCAACGCTCAGCGCGCCCTTCCTCTTCGGACTGGATGCCGCGGTAAGCCAATTTGAACGCGCGCCGACCGTGGAAAGCCTGTGCCGGCAGGCGGCGGCCACGTTTCGCGACCTGACAGGTTATGGTCGCGTAATGATCTACCAATTCATTGATGGCGATGCGGGCGTGGTTGTTGGCGAAAGCCTTGACGAAGGGTCTTCAAGCTTCCTTAACCACCATTTCCCGGCAACTGATATTCCCAAACAGGCGAGGGCCCTCTATGTTCGCAACAAGGTCCGCGTTATTCCGGATGTCTCTTACATTCCCGCGCCGATTCGCTCCGTCCGAGAGGACTTGAGGGGACTTGATCTTAGCGATTCCACGCTTCGTAGTGTGTCGCCTGTTCATATCCAATATCTGAAGAACATGGGTGTCGCCGCCTCCGCGTCGATTTCCATTGTCAAGGACGGCGTCCTTTGGGGATTGGTGGCCTGCCACCACCACGAGCCCAAGGAAATCACGCTCAACGTCCGGATCGCCTGTCTTGCCATCGCCGGGTCTCTCGCTCGGCAGATCCGTTCCAAGGAGGAGGCCGAACTCTATCGGGAACGGTTGCGTTTTCGATCGCAGGAAGAGACGGTCTTGTCCAAGCTCGGCGCTGACGGTTCGCTGAGCGAGTTCTTCGAGCGGTCCGGACGCGAGCTCGCCAACCTTTTAAGTTCCGATGGGTTCGCGGCCGTTCAGGGGCAAGATCTATTTACCTACGGCAAATGCCCTGACAATATCGATATACGCGCCATAGCGGATTTTATCAGGAGGCCGGCCGCGTTGCAGCCTTTCGCGACGCCCAGCCTCAAGACCAAGATGCCGGAAGCGGAAGCCTACGCTGATCGCGCAAGCGGACTTCTCGCGGTGACAATGTCCACCGAGATCCCGACAATTCTGATCTGGTTTCGCGCGGAACATCTCGAAGTGCTGGAATGGGCGGGCAACCCCCATAAGGGTGTCCCCGTGGAGCCGGGTGTCACACTCACACCGCGCGCGTCATTCGAGGCTTGGTCGGAGGAGGTGCGCCATAAGGCACGGCCGTGGTCGCACGGCGAAGTCGAGGCAGCGGGCCGGGTCGTCCGGTTGATGCTCGAGCGCAGGAACGACTTGAGGGTGCGTGAGCTTAATCGCGAACTGACCACGACCATCGCCGAAAACGAGACCCTTCTGCGACAGAAGGATTTCCTGTTGAAGGAGGTCAATCACCGCGTTCAAAACAGTCTCCAGCTGGTGGCCGCGTTTCTGCGATTGCAGGGCAAGACCTCCGGGGATGACGCCGTCAGGCTCCAGCTTGAAGAAGCTGACAGACGGCTCAGCGCGGTCGCTCTGGTTCACCGACGCCTTTACCGAGACGACAGCGTCGAGGTCGTCGACCTATCGCGCTATCTGGAAGATCTCGTGAGTGAAATGAAGACGACAATGGACGACGAGTGGGCGCGCCAGTTCGACCTGGAACTTGCCCCTGTGCAGATCTCCACCGATCGAGCCGTGAATGTCGGTCTTGTCCTGACCGAACTGGTCATCAACGCGCAGAAGCACGCCTATGAAGGGCGACCTGGCCGGCTTTCCGTCATTCTCGAGCAACACCGCGGGATGTTCCGACTTATCGTGATGGACCACGGCGCGGGGAAAAAGTCGGGCGGCGGGTCGGGATTTGGGAAGCGAATGCTCGCTGCCGTCGTGGATCAGCTTAAAGGAACCATCGATGAACAGGACAATAAACCAGGTTTGCGCACCGTTGTGACCGCGCCAATAGACACGCCCTGAAACGTCTGGTGGTGGGTTCCACGGGGTTTTTGCTCATGCGCGCGCCGGACCGATCTAGCTCGGAAGGCTCGTGTACCGGCTTGATAGTCCACGCGGTCGAGGCCTTTTCCACCCAGCCAAGTCAAGCCATCGCCATTGTCCGACGTTTCGCAACGGCAATGGCCTCGTCCATGGCTCGAACGGTGGCGCGGCCTCCTTCGTGTCATTGACTGGCCCAAGTTGGGTTTGATCAGCCTTGGCGACCTTCCCAGCGCTGGAGTTGGACTTGGATCTCAATTCGGATCTAGATCTGGATGCAACCGGGTGGCGGTTGAAAAGCGAGTTTTCGCGGCCTTCGCGCCACGGTCCACTGGCGCGACACACATGACCCGAACAGAAAGATTAACCTCTTGACGCTCCTCCCCAGGTCGAGAGCGCTTGAAATCTCTTCCAGGAGAAGCCATCTCACCGCGGTCTGTTTAGAATGGAGTTAAGGATGACGACAGTTGAAGAAGCGCAGCCCGAGCAACACGCTTTTGAAGCCGATGTTAGCCGACTGCTGCACATGATGGTGCATTCGGTTTACTCGGACAAGGATGTATTCCTCCGGGAATTGATTTCCAACGCCGCGGATGCGTGCGAAAAGCTGCGCTACGAGTCGATTTCCAATCCACGGCTCTCGTCCGATGGCCTCGAGCCGGGGATCCTCGTGAAACTCGATGAAGAAGCGCGGACGCTTATTGTTGAGGACACCGGCATCGGCATGAGCCGTGAAGAGATGGTCGACGCGCTTGGCACGATCGCGCGTTCCGGAACCAAAGCTTTCATGGATCGACTAGAAGCGGCCAAGGCTGGAGAAAAGGCGGAATTGATCGGCCAGTTTGGAGTTGGCTTCTACTCATCGTTCATGGTCGCGGACCAGGTCGATGTGATCTCGCGCCGCGCCGGAGAGTTCGAAGCCTCGAAATGGTCATCAGATGGAAAGGGGCGCTATAACATAGTCACGGTCGACCCCGGACAAGCCCCAGCCCGCGGCACGCGTGTCGTGCTACATCTCATGGAGGAAGCCAAGAAATATTCAAGCAAATGGACGGTCGAGAAGATTATCCGTGATCAATCTGGACATGTCCCCGTCCCTATCCGCCTAATCGAGAAGGATGGCGCCGAGCCATTACAGTTGTCAGATGGCGCCGCGCTCTGGACCAAGCAAAAAAGCGACATATCCGAACAGGACTATCTCGATTTTTATCGTGGCGTTTCGGGTCAGTATGACGAGCCATTGAGTAACGTGCATTTCCGCGCTGAAGGCCGGTACGAGTATACGACGCTCGTTTTTGTCCCAGGCTCTCAGCCATTTGACCTCTTCGACCTAGACCGACAGGGTCGGATAAAGCTCTATGTGAAGCGCGTCTTCATAACCGATGAGGCCGATTTGGTGCCGCGCTACCTGCGGTTCGTTCGTGGTATCGTCGATACCCCGGATCTACCACTTAACATCTCCCGCGAGATGATCCAGGAAAGCCCGGTCCTTGCCGCCATAAAAAAGGGCGTGACGAGCCGAATCCTCTCCGCGCTGGAAAAGATGGCCGAGAGCGATGCCGATAGGTTTTCCAAGTTTTGGGATCTTTTTGGCGCGACGATCAAGGAAGGCATCTATGAGGATTTCGAACGGCGCTCGCAGTTGCTCAAGCTGGCGCGCTTCCAAAGCACCGTGTCGAACGAGGCGACGCGCGGCTTGGCCGATTATGTGAGCGCGATGAGGGAAGGACAGTCCGCCATCTATTACATCAGCGGCTCTAATTTGGAGCAGTTGCGGTCTTCGCCGCACCTTGAGGGTTTCCAGGCGAAGGGTATAGAAGTTTTACTGCTAACCGACGGCGTGGATAATTTTTGGCCGACCAATGTCGCGGAATTCGAAGGCAAGCCCTTTAAATCCGTAACTCAGGGTCTTGCCGATCTCAACGCCGTCGCCAGCGGCGAAAACAGCGGGGAGGGCGACCAACAATCGTCTCCCGAGGTGACCGCCTTTATCGATTTCGCGCGAGGCCTTCTTGGTGAGGAGGTTGCAGACGTGCGTGTTTCAGGCAGGTTGACCGAGAGCGCGGTATGCCTTGTCGCGCCGGAGAATGGTCCGGATCGCCAACTCGAAAAACTCCTACAAGGCGCCGGCAGGCTGCAAACGGCGTCGAAACCAATATTGGAGATAAACGCGCGGAGCGAGCTTATCTTGGATGTCGCGTCAATGCGCGATCAAGCCTTTCGCGAGGATGCCGCGTGGCTTTTGCTTGACGAAGCGCGCATTCTAGACGGAGACAAGCCTGCCAACCCGCGCGCTTTCGCTGAGCGGCAAGCCAGAATGTTCGCGCTCGCGATGAAACGCGACAAGTGAGGAAATCGGCGAGGTAGCCTGACGCCGCCTCGCCGAAAGTCGCTCGGTTAGATCTCGCGCTCTCCCTACGATCGGCATTACCCTAAAAGTTTCAGTCGGGTTGCACCGATTACGGCGGCAGGGGGTAAAGTAGCTCCAGGAAGACACCTACTTCCCTCGAACGACACTGCCGCCCCTGATGGTTCTGTCTCAAGCGGACATGGTGCTGGAGTACCGCGCAGCCCTCCATTGTCGTGGCGTCCCCCAGCTCTTGCTTCACTTCGAGGTGGCTCATTTTCGCGATACCACGTGAAAGGCCAAGCTTCGTGTGCGGACGGCGTCCACGGCATGTCATGAGTGGTGCCTTGCCACATCAAGAAGGCAGCAAGGCTTTTCGAACGCCTCAGACGAAATACCTCTATGTGATCATCTCCATGACGCTTGTCTAACAGCATGACGACCACCAGATCGTAAAACTCCCGGACACTTTCTGATGTTGAATAACCCCACATCAACAGATCACCGAAATTTGTTGGTCGCTCGTCGCGGCATATTGACCGTCACCGCCGCTTTGGTGAAAGACCGCCTGCTTCCTGCGCAGCCCGAAAAGCCGGCCGTGACGAACAGTTCTTTCGCCGACTTGTAGTCGGCATCTGTATGAACAAGTTGCCAGTCTCAAGATTAATGCGGTCGGGATGGCTCGAAAAACATATTACGTTTCGCGCTATGAGCTCCGTCCCGTTAATCGGCTTGACCAGCCTTTGGCCCTCTCTACATTTCATGGGGTTTTGGTAAGTAGCTCAGCGTGAGCGCTCCAAACAAGATTGAGGAGCGACAAGGTTGATAGAGAAAACAGGCGTGCGCAATCGTATCCTCAAGGCGCTCAGTGACGACGACTTCAGCCTCGTGGCCCCGCACCTTGATCTCGTGCCGATGCCCAATAGATTCAAGGTTGCTTCGCCTGGTCAACCACTTGATTATTTATATTTTCCTGAATCGGGTATCGGTGCAGTGATGAGCTTAACACCAAACGGAGAAAGTTCCGAGGCGGGTATGTTCGGCGTTGAAGGCTTCGTACCCACATCCACCATAATTGGTGACAACCTTGTGCCTTACGATATCGAAATGAAGGTGGGAGGAGCCGGTTATCGAATGCCAATTCGTTTGATAGCGGAACTTATGTTAAAGAGCGCAAGCCTGCATGTCCCGTTCGTCAAGTATATGCATGTGTTCGCTGTGCAAGTAGCGTTTACGGCTCTCGCCAACGCACGTTTCACAATCGACCAGCGCCTCGCGAGATGGATTCTCATGTGTCAAGATAGGATCGGTCACGACACCCTGGAGATTACTCATGAGTATATTGCAATGCTCTTATCAACGCGTCGTCCAAGCGTGACGAACGCACTGCATGTCTTGGAGGGCGAGCGACTGATCCGTTCAAGCCGGGGCATCGTCGCTGTCGTCAACCGTAAGGGACTGGAGCGATTTAGCCGTGGTTGTTACGGCGTTCCCGAGCATGAATTCGAGAGGCTGATTGGTGATCGGTAGATCCGCGCACCGCTAGATCGAGGTTTGAAATATAAAACATCGGCGGTGCAGGCGGCAATGGGCGAGCATCTGGGCTTCACACCATGTGCTCTATCAAGTGCTTTGCTCCCCGACCCGGGGATGCAAACGACGTGATAAGTCGTGATAAGCTAGCATGCTTTGTTACGAAAATAATCGGTGTGTTAGAAAAAACCAGCGCCGAGAACGCGGTCTTCGCCGCAGAGTTCGATCGGTTCGTGCCAGGCCTCGGGTGAGACCTGCATGATGGCAGTGTATTGGCAATGTCATGGATTAGCGCGCTGTAACTGCCCCCGATCGATATTAGCGCATGTACCAGAATAGTTGCAGATCGCTCGTTAGAACCTTTCGAGTTACTCGAGGTGCGACAGAGCAAATGTCCCAACGCTGGTATGTCCGCTGCCGTCGCAACGCGCTTGATCTGCCGCGCGAGGCGGATGACGGTTGCCTCCGCGAAATGCTTTAGAGCGAAGATTGCCATCCAAGCGGATTAAAAAGGCCAGCACCGTTAATATCCCCCAGTCAGCGGGATCCGCTACTGGGGGAACTGGCCGTTTGCGACCGTGATAGTGCAGCAGCCAAACGCTTTTGGGAGGCATGGCGCTCCACATGCGCGTCCATCCGCCTAGCCCAAAACGCCGGCGCATTGACAATGACGTCCTATGATACGCGATACCCCCCGCGAATGATTTCGACGTCTTCGGCGAGCACAAGACTAGCGGGAAGTGGAAGATCGGACCGCCCCTCGATCACCCCTGAAATGTAAGCGATAGCGCTCTTCATTCCGGCGACCGTGTAAGGCTTCTCGATGGCCCCTAGAGCTCCCACGAAGTCATCGGGAATCTTTTTGATGTTACCGCTCACAAAAACAAATGGGATGCCCTCGTCCGCTAGATCGCGGCCGACATCTATCCCGGTTGGGCCATCCTGAAGCTGAATGTCGACGAATGCGAATTCGGGTCGTTCTATCGACACAGCTTCCCGTGCCTGGCTTCTTGACATCGCGGTTGCCGTTACGTGATGACCCGCCAGTTCAACTTCACTCTCTAGCTCCATCGCCAGGAGCATTTCGTCTTCAACGATGAGTACTTTCAAGAATCATTCTCCTGCGGTGCTTCCACCAGTAATGTGACATCAACTGTCGTTCGGTGCCCTTCGACCCTCTTCTCGATTTTGGCGCCCACTTGCTTTGCCGAGTTCTCAAGCAAAATACGACCAATTTCAGTGGTCTCGTCATCAACGTCGACCGGGACGGAGGTATCTTCCACCCGTATCAAGAAATGACCGTTCAGTCTTTTAATCACCACATGGATGTCGCCACCGCCGTCGCTCAGTCCTCGTTTTATCGCGTCCCCAACCAATTCGTTCACGATGAGGGAAAGGGGGGTGGCTTTCACGGCGGGTACATAAACAGGGTGAAGGTCAAGCGTTAGTCGGATGTCTTCCCGACTGGTAGCGCCAACCAGATCCGTTACCATCTCCCTTGCGACATCGGCGATGTCGAACCGAGAGACATCCTCAAGCGTGAAAAGCTTACGCTGCACCGTGCTTAAGGCCTCAATCCGGTTTAGCACCGACATTAGCACCTGTTTGTGATCCTCGTTTTTAGTCTTTCGAGCTTGCAACTTCACGATCGAGGCCATGGTAAGAAGATTATTCTTAACTCGATGGTCGACTTCATGCACGAGCAGCGTCTTTGCTGCCAGCGCGGCTTCCAGTTTCTCTGTATGTTTGGCGACCTCTTCTTCCGCCCTGTGGCGAGCAGCCGCTAGGTCGGCCTCACGGCTCTTGACGTTCGTGAAGTCTAGTTGAGAAGCGAAGAAATAGATGATCTTGTCCCTGTCATCACGCACTGGAGACAGAAAAAGCGCGTTCCAAAACGAGGTGCCATCCTTCTTGTAGTTTAAAATATCAACCGCGATGTCCGAACCTGCGGCGATTGCATCGCGTATACGACCCACGGTTTCGCTATTAGTTTCTTCTCCTTGCAAAAACCGACAATTGCGCCCCACAACTTCGCGGCTTGAGTAACCGGTTAGCTTTTCAAACGCCGTGTTGCAGAAGATGATCGGATTGTCATTCTGATTTGGGTCCGTGACAATCATCGGCATTCGTGTGGCTTTGAACGCCGCGGCGAAAGGATCCTCGCGCACGTGTCGCGCAACCAACCGTTCGCCTGCATCCTGCGCGTCAGATCGTCTCTGTTCGTTGTCTGGCATAATCTCTTGGTCTTGCGGTTAAACGACGAATGATCAAAAATTCGGATAGCTCCAAATGCCTCAACTCTTAAGACGAGATGGGAAGAACGCTCGAGTTTTAAAGGGCAGGAATCATATATTGGTCCAGCGAGTACCTCGATGGTACCTGATGGCGCTCAAACATGGGCCGGCGCTTCCGGTCCCATGTCATTCCTCCGTGTCGTCTCTAGAACGTCGACATCGATCATGGTTCGTGAAGAGCGGGTGCTATGCAGCCGGTCGTCCCGACAACATCGCGTCGCCATAAGACAGGTGGCATGCGCACACGTCTATATTGCATTCCGGTGAGTTCCTCCTGCTTACGTTGACACATAGTCGAGCCTGCACTTTCAATTCCGAGCTGGTCACAGGTCTTCTTGATCGTGGATCCTTAGGAACCGAATGGGGGAGCCCCGCGTTTTCCGGGCTGTTCCACCCTCAAAACCGAGAGCTGACGTGACCCAGACCGAGCGCAACAAATCGCAACTGGATGAAGAAGAACAGCGGGAAAAGCGAGCGAAGCCAGAAATAGCGAGCCTCGGCCCAGGGGAGCGGGAGGGCTCTGAAACGATGAAGTCATCGATAATTCATCGCCATCCGCTTTCAATCCTCTTGGTCGTATTGGCGCTCGTCGTGCTGGCGGTGTTCGGGTATTTCGTCTGGCTCGTCCATTTCCATCCATATGAAAGTACCGATGATGCCTTTGTTGATGCGCGGAGTTTCTCCGTTGCCGCCAAGGTCTCCGGCTACATCGCTGACGTGCCCGTGAGCGATAACAAGCACCTCGACATGGGTTCCGTCATTGCCAAGATTGATCCGCGCGACTATCAAATCGCACTTGACCAAGCGATCGGCCAGATAGGCGTTGCCAGGGCCGCCGTATCAAGCGCCAACGCCCAGATCGCGGCCGCAGGCGCGGCGATCGACGAAGCCAGGGCTCAACAGGCCTCCAGCGCGGCCGCGCTTCAATATGCCAAGGACGAGAACGAGCGCCAGCAGGAACTCGTTAAGAGCGGGGCCGGGTCCGAGCAGGCCGCTCAGCAGGCAGCCTCGACCCTTCGCCAAGGTCAAGCTAGCTACGCGCAATCGCAGGCAGGCGTAACCTCTGCCGTTAAGAATCAAGCATCCGCTGAAGCGCAAAAGGCTAGCGCGATCGCGAGTTTACAACAGGCCGAGGCGCAGGCAGAGGCCGCGAGGCAAAACCTGGATTACACGACGATCACGGCTGCTCAACCAGGTCGAGTGGTCAAGCTGAGCGGTTCCAGGGGCCAGTACATCCAGGCCGGTCAGGCGATCGCCATGTTTGTCCCGGAGGAGGTTTGGGTGACCGCCAATTTCAAGGAGACGCAATTGGCTGACATGCGCCCGGGCCAGCCGGTTGATCTCACCATCGACGCTTATCCGGATCATGTCTTGAAGGGCAAGGTCGATTCCGTTCAGCCTGGTTCGGGTACTGCCTTCTCCTTGCTTCCAGCCGAGAACGCGACCGGCAATTACGTGAAGGTTACCCAACGCGTTCCCGTGAAAATCGTGGTGGATGATTGGCCGAAGGATATCGCCATAGGCCCAGGTATGTCGGTGGTTCCAACAGTAACAGTTCGGCCGAGGAGCTGAGATGGCCGGCAACGCCACACCTACCGCGAGCTTGCCTACGGCCGCTTTGGGCGCCCCCAATCCATGGCTTATCGCCGTGGTCGTGTCGATAGCGACCTTCATGGAGGTTCTCGACACCACGATCGCCAACGTGGCCTTGCGCTATATTTCAGGAGGGTTAGCGGTCAGCGCGGACGAAGCGTCATGGGTGATCACGACTTACCTCGTCTCGAACGCGATCATTCTCGTGGCGTCGAGCTTTATCGCGAAGCGCTATGGCCGCCGGCGTTTTTATCTCCTTTGTCTTGCCACCTTCACGGTATCCTCTATCTGCTGTGGTCTTTCCTGGAATCTAGAGTCTCTTTTGATCTTCCGGATGATCCAGGGTTTCGCGGGTGGCGGAATGGTGCCAATCTCACAGTCAATCCTCGCCGATTCCTTCCCACCCTCCAAACGCGGCCAGGCATTCGCGATGTTTGGCGTTGCCGTCGTTGTCGCGCCTGTGATCGGCCCCACGCTCGGAGGATATCTCTCCGATAATTTTTCCTGGCACTGGTGCTTCCTCATCAATGGTCCAGTGGGCGTCCTCGCCTTCTTCCTCGTTTATGCGCTGGTGAAGGAGCCGGAGACGCTAAGGGAGGAACGTGCTCGGATGCGCGAGACAGGCGCGCGTTTTGACATAACTGGATTCCTACTTGTCGCCACGTTTCTCGGGGCGCTGGAATTGGTGCTCGATCGCGGTCAAACGGAAGATTGGTTCGACTCCAGTTTTGTCATAACGACCTCGGTCATTTCAGGACTAGCGCTTTGCATCGCTATTCCATGGCTTCTAACGAGGACCAATCCCGTTATCGACCTGCGGCTATTGGCAAGTCGGCAGTTCGGTGCCTGCGCAATCGTTATGTTAGCTACCGGTGCTATTTTGATAGCCACGACGCAGTTCGTGCCGCAGGTGCTGCAGACAAACTTCGGTTACACGGCAACCTGGGCGGGCCTCGCGCTGTCGCCAGGCGGACTTGTAACAATGTTCATGATGTTCGCCGCCGGCCGGCTCACCTCCATGGTCCAGCCAAAATATCTCATAGCGGTCGGAATGAGCATTATCGCGCTCGCGATGTGGGACATGACAAGGCTTAACGCTGATTTAAACTTTGGCTTTTTCGTCTGGTCCCGTCTTTACCTCGGGCTCGGTCTACCCCTGATCTTTATCCCGATCACCGCGGCTTCTTACGATGGATTGAGCCCTGATCAGACAGATCAAGCTTCCGCTCTAATCAATGCGGCACGAAATACTGGAGGGTCGATCGGCGTCTCCATCGCTTCAAATGTGCTCGCGCACCGAGAGCAGTGGCATCAGAGCAGGCTGGTCGAGAGCATTGTTCCGTCAGACCCTGGTTACGCCAGCGGCTTCGACCATGCCACCCAGTTCTTTGTTGAGCGCGGGTCGAGCGTCCTGGAGGCGCATTCCCGCGCTACCGCGTGGGTGGCATCGCAGGTCCAGGCACAGGCGAGCTACCTTGCCTACATAGACGTCTTTAAGGTGCTGATGGTCATTTCGGCGCTAATGGTGCCGCTCGCACTCATTTTGCGGCGAATCGACCTCAAACAGGCAACGGAATCCACGGGCCATTGACCTGTCCCGAGGCCAGTTGACTGTGCCTAAAAAGCGATTAGCTGTGATTGGGTTGGCCTAACGGAAACAGCGCGGGGGCTGGGGGCAAGCGCAACAACCAATCGCAGCGAGATTAAGGGTCCCTTGGTCGTCCTAACAACCTGCGCTTGATTGGCTGCGAGCGTGTCATCAAATTGCGCTGCCTCAAAGCGATCCACCCATATTCCAGTATTCTGCAGGCTTTCACCTTTGGTTGGAGGTATGCAGATGACGATTCCCGCTAAGTCCGTGATGAGAACGGACGTATTCACGGTCTCGCCGGAGACGACGGTCGCAGAGGCCGCCCGTTGCATGTTATCGCATCATGTTGCCGCAGTACCCGTTGTTGATCCCGATAACAAGCCGCTGGGTGTGGTGAGCGAGGGCGATGTCATGCATCATTTTGGCTCTCACTTTCAAAGTAAGCGAGCTCAATGGTTACGCTTGCTGGCGGAAGGCGAGACTCTGGCGCCAGAGTTCCTTGCCGAGATCCGCCTCAATCAACAGCGCGTTAGCGAAATCATGCACCCAACGGTCATTTCCAGTCACGAGAACGCCTCACTCTCAGATCTGTCCGATCTGATGATGAAAGAAAAAATCAAGCGCGTTCTTATACTCCGTGACGGCGTCCTGGTAGGCATCGTCAGCCGTGCCGATGTCATTCGGGCCGTCGTCGAGAAACTAGGTCGCGTCCCCATTAAAGGGTTTCGCTTTAGTCAGGATGATGATTCAATGTCCTTGGAAGGCGATTGATATGCGCCGTCATGAACTTAGCGATGAAGAGTGGGCGATTATCGCACCACTTTTGCCGAATAAGAGCCGTGGTGTCGAACGTGTTGATGACCGCCGGGTGATCAATGGCATTTTGTGGCGTTTCAGAACTGGCTGCTCTTGGCGGGATATCCCTGAGCGCTACGGCCCTCGTACTACACTTTACAATCGGTTCTCGCGCTGGCGTAAAGCCGGCGTTTGGGACCGACTTCTTGAAGCGGTATCAAGGCGTTACGACGGCGATATAGTTATGATCGACTCGTCGTGTGTGCGCGTTCACCAGCATGGTGCCAACGCAAAAAAGGGGGCTCTACCGATCCTTGCATGGGACGTTCGCGCGGCGGCCTGACGACCAAAATCCATGCCATGGTCGATGCGGATGGCCGACCGTTACGAATGGAGCTGACAGCAGGCCAGGCAGCGGATGCTCCGGTCGCTGAGAGGCTGATATCTGACATCGAACCAGGCACGACGCTACTTGCAGATAAAGCGTATGACACGGATGCGATCCGCGCGTTTGTGAAAGGCCGCAAGGCTTGGGCTAACATCCCAACAAAGATAAATCGGAAGCAGAGCTTCAGCTTCAGTCGCTGGGTCTATAGGCAGCGAAACCAAGTGGAGAGGTTCTTCAATCGTATCAAACACATGCGGGGCCTGGCCACGCGCTACGACCGTCGCCCTGACAATTACCTTGCTGCACTGAAACTCGTTGCGACACGAATTTGGATCAATTCAGTTTGCGAGTCCACGTCCTAGACGACCTGCTTGAGCCGACGGACTAGCCAAGGCATTACATCCGCGACATCCATTGTCTCAAGGGCAGCACTAAATTGGGCCTACCTCGCGACTCTGACGCAAATGCCACGGGAACTGGGCCGGCGCGGGCGTTGCGCCTCGCCGCATTTGCGATACTTCAGGGACGCAGTCCTGATCTTGTGGAAAAGCAGGGATTCCGGGCGCTTTCACACTTCGATGGAATGACAAGGCTCGATCAAAGTGGAAGGGTTCCTTTTCTTAAAAAGGGACCAACAAATGACCACGACCAATGAAATCGCCGAAAAGATTGCCGCAGCGCATGGATTGACCAAGGTTCAGGGCAAGTCAATCGTCGAATCTGTCTTTGCCGCTATCACCGAGGCGGCATCGTCGAATGCCGAAACATCAATTCCCGGATTTGGAAAGTTCAAGGTCAAGGATACGCCTGAGCGTGAAGCCCGCAATCCCTCAACCGGTGCGACCATCAAGGTCGCGGCCGCCCGGAAGTTAGCCTTTCAACCGGCCAAGGCCCTCAAGGACGCTCTCAACAAGTAGGCACGGACCGTAGCCGCAAACGATCCAGACGGCGGGTGGAAAGGATCTAATCGATCCCGTAGGGCGCTTTGGCGGAAGGCGTCTCCACCTCGCTGACTCGGTGCTTTCTTGTCCTTCCATTGGCGGTCAGAAGCATGTCCAACTCGCTCCAGGAACGGCTGAAGCGGCTAACAAGACGCTCCGCTTGCGCCTCTGACACTCCGTATGCGCGAGCGACGTCGGATGTCGAACTGACAAAGTCGTCGGAATTGTTCGTCATTGCAGTGTACGCCTTGTTCAGACAGGTCGGGTGCATGCTTTACTAAGGTTTGCAAATCATCCGGCGCTGCGGCTTGTTACTTCGTAATTCAGATGTAGAACGGCTTTATCCGCCCGAGGTTCCATCAATATGGACTGCGTCTCAACACGGCACCCTCACTCCGCGCATTGCAAGGCAACGGGTCGGACAGTCGAGGATTGATCACGGTTCGACTGGCTTTTTACCCATCTCGAGCCCCGGCAACCACGTCCGACGCCTTGCGTTGCGCGATCTCGAAAACCATTTCGCTCGTCGCTCGAACCTTCACCGTGGATCGAAAACACCATTCCACTTTTCCGAAACCCTGACCCTTTGGCTTGAGAGAGAGATTTTGTCGTCCGGGGTGGGGGCGTTGCGCGCTTCAGGTCATCGACGAGGTTGGGAAACTTGTTTGCGGTACGTCGCTTGCTTGCCGAGGGTCAGCATGCCGAAGTACCGGTCGCTTGTGAATTGTAAGCGCCCAATCAGATCAGGTCGCTATCCCGCTTCTGCGAGTTGGTCTAGTCGCGCTGGTGTAGGGGCAGGACCGACGTGAAAACTCGAGCCTGGCAACGCGCCTTGATCCAAGTGGTGCCCCGGCCGGCGGATACAGCGCCGCCAAGAGGTGGCCGATGGAATCCAGGTCGCCGCATTCTGGAGCGTGCCCCTTTGTTCATGCCGTTGTGGTTTTTAAAGGCGCTGTGAATTTTTCACGTCTTCGCGACGCGAAACCAGTTGCCGCCCTTGCCGCCAAGAACATGTCCGCCATGTCTACAGTGATTATCGGAGATTGCTTTTTGGCCTCACTGCTCGACCCCTTCCTTTCACGATTCGATCTGGTCGCTCATCTGCTTGTGCTCCTGGTCGCTTATCTACTGGCCCTCCCAATCGCTTGGGACAGGGAAAGAAACGAACGAAGCGCTGGCCTTCGAACATTTCCGCTTGTCGCGATCGCCGCCTGCGGCTTCATCCAGGCCGCCGAAACTGTTACAAACGGCAACCCCGAGGCCACCGCGCGGATCGTCGAGGGTTTGATCAACGGCGTCGGCTTCATTGGCGGCGGTGCAATTCTTGTTGGCAGGGCAAGTATTCGCGGAACAGCAACCGCCGCGAGTCTTTGGGCGACCGGGGCCATCGGCGCTGCCGTGGGTCTTGGCGCTTACGACATCGCGATCGTACTTTCCGCGATGACCTTCTTCACGCTCCGGTTCATGACGAACTTCAAGACGGAAGTAAATGAAGCAATCTCGGAAACTGAAGCAAGTAAACGCCCGCCCGACGTCACGCCTTGATTTGTCGCTCGTCCTAACGTCGCGGACACGCAAGGTAGTCCGAGCCGGTCGTTTTGTTTGGTGCTACCTGGCTCGCCATACCAGATGGCGGCATCACCTGGGTTCCGCGAACGATTGAAGATCCCCGGTATCGTGCAGGTCGATATGGGCTACCACGGCGGCGTTCTAGCTTCTGCCGCGATCCACGCATCGTCCGCGATTAAAAATTCGCCATCGGAGATTTTCCAAGACTGGTCAGAGCCGAGGTGAGGCTGCGAGAACGTCCTATCGTGGAATACGGCTTGATCCGCGCGGCATTAGCGGCGAGTGGCGCGGTAAGCCGGCCCAGCTCATCCCGCTCGGATCGACGACCTCCAAACCAGTTCAGCAGTCAGTCGGACCGAATGCTGACCGCTATCATTGCCATTCTCGCCGATCGACAGCCAAGCAACAGCCCTCGCGGCGATCTCGGCAACTGGTTGCGCGAATGTCGTTAGGTCGTAAGACAGCCACGACGCCTGCTCGATGTCGTCGAAACCCGCGATACACATCTGATCTGGAATAGAGATGCCAAACTGATGACGCGCGGCATCCATGAAGCCGCAAGCAAGAAGATCGGTCGCGCAGAAGACGGCATCCGGCCGGCGGGGCCGGGTGAGAAATCGTTGCGCCAGAACACGACCCGCTTCGTAACCGGTCCAGCCATGGCGTTCGACCGAAACCTCGAGGCCGAGCCTCGTGGCCGCCGCGACGAAGCCGCGCTCACGCCCCATCAGGCTTGGTGTCCCGGCATCGGAGTTGGCAAAGGCAAGTGACTTGCAGCCCGCCCTTGCAAACGCGGTGACGATCCGCTCCCCAGCTTCAAAATCGTCGAGATTTATCTTTAGCGGCCCCGGCTCGTCATCATCGCGATTGATCAGAACAAGTCTCTGCCCATTCTTCAGGCATAGTCTGACGATCGACGCGTCAGGTAGTCCTGATAATATGATCGACGCATCGGCGCGATAGCGGATCGCCTGTGACAGAGCACGATCCACACTGCCATCCGAACGGTCGGTGTTAATCAGCATCGCGACCTTTCCCGCGTTTTGGAGCTTGCCTGTGAGCTCGCGCAGGAGTGCCGATCGATATGGCGTGGCAACGTCCGACACGATTAGGCAGACAATTCCGCTCTGGTTGCGCATCAGTCCGCGAGCAAGCTCATTGACGTGATACCCCAGTGCCTCGGCCGCGTCGGTGACCTTCTTTCTTGTCTGCGCGGAGACGCTCGCGCCTGGCGTGAACGTCCGAGACACGGCGGACCTTGAGACGCCCGCGCGTCGCGCTACTTCCAGCGCGCTGATGAAGTCCTTCGGCGCCATACTCCCCTCCAATGCTGCACGCGCTTGCAAAATCGCTCGCGATCGCAAAATCCCTCTTCATTGTCAGAAATTCATTGACAGTCTTTTCCGCCATAGGCAAGCTTTGCACACGCTTGCAAAAGGCGGCGACGTGGAGGCGTCGTTCACACGGAGGAAATCATGAATTCGATAAAGCTCGCCACGGCCGCGCTAGCGGCAACTGCCGCGTTGTTTGCCCTGCCCGTCCATGCCGCTGGAAATCTCAACGTCATATGCTCCGCCGACCAGCAGGTCTGCGACTTGATGAAGGGTCTGTTCGAAAAGCAGACGGATATTTCGGTGAACATGGTGCGCCTTTCGGCTGGCGAGACCTATGCGAAGATCCGCGCGGAAGCGCGCAATCCCAAGACCGACCTTTGGTGGGCCGGGACGGGCGACCCCCATCTGCAGGCGGCTAGCGAGGGGCTGACACTCGAATACAAGTCGCCGCTATTCGACCAATTGCAGGACTGGGCAAAGAAACAGGCCGAAAGTGCGAATTTCCGCACTGTCGGTGTCTACGCCGGTGCTCTGGGCTGGGGATACAATACCGAGATCTTGCAGAAGAAAGGGTTGAAGGAGCCGAAATGCTGGGCTGATCTGCTCGATCCCTCGTACAAGGGCGAAATCCAGATCGCCAATCCGAACTCCTCCGGAACGTCCTATAACACGCTTGCGACCCTTGTTCAGATCATGGGCGAGGACAAGGCCTTCGACTATCTTGCGAAGCTCAACGCCAACATCTCCCAGTACACCAAATCTGGCTCCGCGCCTGTGAAGGCCGCGGCTCGCGGCGAGTCCACCATCGGAGTTGTCTTCATGCATGACGCGGTCGCTCAGACCGTCGAGGGCTTCCCGATTAAGGCGATCGCGCCTTGCGAGGGGACGGGCTACGAAATCGGCTCGATGTCAATCGTCAAGGGCGCCAAGAACCTGGAAAATGCCAAGAAGTGGTATGATTGGGCGCTGAGCGCGGATGCTCAATCGCACATGAAGGACGCGAAGTCCTTCCAGCTGCCTTCGAACAAGTCCGCCGAGGTGCCGAAGGAGGCGCCTAGGTTCGAAGACATCAAGCTGATCGACTACGATTTCAAGAAGTACGGCGATCCAGACGTCCGCAAGGCTCTTCTGTCCCGCTGGGACAAGGAAATCGGCGCCAAGGCCAACTGATCGAATGACGGGCAGGGGCCTTAAGGCTCCTGCCTTTCCGACCGTCACGAAACGCCGCGGACAACCGATATGATCTCTAGTAATCGCCGTCTCGATATCGCCATTCTCATGGGTGGCGTGGCCTTCCTGCTTTTGCCCTGGTATCGCATCGAAAGCGGTTTCTTTGGCTTCCAATGGCTTTCCGGCCACTTTTCGGACGCGGCAAGCGCACCGGCGATAATCGAGATTGCACGCTTCGGACGCTGGTGGCTCGGCCTGGTCGCCTTGCTCTTTATTGCTGGTTGTGTAGCGCGCTTCGTTGCCAGTGCCCGAAGCCGCGGCCTTCTACTGGCAGTCTGCGGCGGCGCCGGACTGGCGCTTCTCACACTTCAGGGGCTGGCGATCACCTTTTCCGGCTGGTCGTGGGCGGTCAGCGAAGCAGTGTTTGGCGCCTTGCCGGACGGGCAGCCATCCATGGGGGCAGGTGCCGTCGTCGTAGGCATTGTTTTCGTGCTGTTCTTTTCGTTCGGTCTTGCCGATCGCGGCGTCATGAAGGGCGACGCGTTTGTGGTCAGCGCAATCTCGATGCTGGTGGTTCTGGTCGCGGTTTTCGTCTTCTATCCGGTCGGAAGCATGTTCATTGCCGCTTTCCAGTCGGTCGATGGTTCGTTTGATCCCAGCGGTTTCTTCAACACGATCCAGGATTCATCAGTCTGGAGTCTCAGTTGTGTCGTGGGGGGCGAGCGCTGCGGCGTGGCCTGGCGCACGCTTTGGCTCGCGATCATGACGGCTAGCGGTGCGACGTTGCTCGGTCTCTGCTTCGCGCTGGTCGCCACACGCACACGGTTCCCTTACAAGAAGGGATTGCGGCTGTTGACTATCCTGCCGATCATTACGCCGCCTTTTGTCGTTGGTCTGGCGCTGACGCTTCTGTTCGGGCGGGCGGGTGTTGTGACGCAGTTTACAGCATCAGCGCTCGGTATCGAGCCGGGCCGTTGGCTCTACGGTCTGACCGGCATCTGGATCGCGCAGGTCCTGTCATTCACGCCAATCTCGTTCCTTGTCCTGATCGGCGTCGTCGAAGGTGTCAGCCCTTCGATGGAAGAAGCGTCGCAGACGCTCAGAGCCGATCGTTGGCGCACCTTCTGGCGGGTTTCCCTGCCTTTGATGAAGCCAGGTCTCGCCAATGCCTTTCTGATCAGCTTCATCGAAAGCATGGCGGACTTCGGCAATCCAATGGTTCTCGGTGGCAGCCACGGTGTCCTATCCACGGAGATCTTCTTCGCCGTTGTCGGATCGCAAAACGATCCCGCCCGCGCCGCAGTCCTCGCGATGATCCTGCTGGCATTCACCATGACGGCCTTCCTCGCCCAGCGACTTTGGCTTCAGGGAAAAAGCTATGCAACGGTCACTGGTAAGGGCGATTCTGGAGCGCATGCTGCCTTGCCGCGCGGCCTGTCCATCGCCGTTCATTCAATCGTCGTTCCTTGGGCGCTTTTCACCGTCGTGGTCTATGCGATGATCCTCTTCGGCGGCTTCGTGCGAACCTGGGGACTGGATAACAGCCTGACCTTCCAGCACTACATCAGCGCTTTTTCCATCGGCTGGCGCGAGGACGGCGGCATAGCCTGGACGGGTGTTGCCTGGAACTCCTTCTGGACGACCATGGAAATCGCGCTGATCTCCGCGCCATTGACGGCCGCTGTCGGCCTTCTGACGGCTTATTTGATCGTCCGCCAGAAATTCGTCGGTCGTGGCGTCTTCGAATTTGCGCTTATGCTGAGCTTTGCCATTCCGGGGACCGTGATCGGCATCAGCTATATCATGGCGTTCAACCTGCCGCCGCTGGAGATGACGGGCACTGCGCTTATCCTCGTCGCGTGCTTCGTCTTCCGTAACATGCCAGTCGGTGTGCGCGGCGGCGTGGCGGCCATGAGCCAGCTCGACAAGAGCCTCGACGAGGCATCCCTAACCTTGCGTGCAAACAGCTTCAGAACCGTCAGAAAGGTGATCTTGCCGCTTCTGCGCCCGGCGATCACCGCGGCCCTCGTCTATTCCTTCGTGCGGGCGATTACCTCGATCAGCGCCGTGATCTTCCTGGTCAGCGCCGAATACAACATGTCGACGGCCTATATCGTCGGCCTCGTCGAAAACGGCGAATATGGCGTTGCGATCGCCTACTCGTCCGCCCTTATCGTCGTGATGGTCACTGTGATCGGTGGTTTCCAGTTGCTGGTCGGCGAACGCCGACTTCGCCGTGAGAACCGTGTGGCGCTCGCTGCCCCGACAGCCAATCCCTCCCTGCCGCTCAATCAGGAGAAAACCGCATGAGCAAGACTGTGCCCGGCTCCGTCACGTTCGAACGAGTGAGAAAGACATTTGGCGCCTTCACGGCCATTCCCGACCTGTCGCTCACCATCGAACCGGGAACGCTTGTCACGCTACTCGGTCCGTCGGGATGCGGCAAGACAACGACGCTGCGCATGCTTGCCGGTCTCGAGCACCCCTCGTCTGGACGTATTCTAATCGGCGGCAAGGACGTCACGATGCTGCCGGCAAACGAGCGCGATGTTTCGATGGTGTTTCAAAGCTACGCGCTCTTTCCGCATATGACATCGCTCGACAACGTCGCCTACGGTCTGGAATCATCAGGCATCAAGCGCAAGGAAGCGCGCGAACGCGCCAAGGAGGCGATGAAGCTCGTCGGGCTCGACGGCGTGGGCGAGCGGCTGCCGGCCGAATTGTCAGGTGGCCAGCAGCAGCGCGTTGCCGTGGCGCGCGCCCTGGTCCTGGAGCCGCAGGTACTGCTGCTCGACGAGCCACTCTCCAATCTCGACGCACGCTTGCGTCGAAGGGTGCGCACCGAAATTCGTGATCTGCAACAGCGACTGGGCTTCACCGCGGTTTACGTCACGCATGACCAGGACGAGGCTCTTGCCGTGTCGGACCAGATCATCGTGATGAAGGATGGCGAGATCGCGCAACAAGGCGCGCCACGCGACCTTTACGATGCGCCCGCCTCCGCCTTCATCGCCGATTTCATGGGTGAGGCCAATGTGCTGGCCTGTCAGGTCGAAAGTGTCGAGAACGGCATCGCACTGATCGACATCGAAGGGCTGAAACACCGCGTCGCGGCCAGGAACGCATTGGCCGGCAGGGCCGAACTCGCCATCCGGCCCAATGCAATTCAGTTGCACCGCACGCCCACGAAGGGTGCCTTCACCGGCAGGATCACGCATGCCGCCTATCTTGGCGATCATGTCGAATACGAAGTCGCGACCAGCAGGGGGAACGTGTTCGTCATCGACCGGACGGCGGATTCACCCTTCGATACGACGACCGAAGTCGCCATCAGTCTGAAGGATCGCGGGATCGCGCTGATTACCGCACCAAGCAAATGAGAAATCGCAAGAGGGTTTGACATGACATCGCATTCTTCATTGGGCCTTGATGCTCGCAGGGCCTTTGCGGAAGCTATCGCAAGGAAGGCTGGTGCCCTGGCATTCGGGTACTTCGAAAAAAGAGAAAGCCTGGTCATCGAAACCAAGCGGGATCCGCAGGACGTGGTGTCGATCGCTGACAGGGACGTCGAAAACCTCATTCGAGACGCCGTTCACGAAACCTATCCCGGTGACGGCTTCCTAGGGGAGGAATATGGACTTGAAGCCGGCACGTCCGGCCTGACCTGGGTCGTCGATCCGATCGATGGAACGAGCCCTTTCGTCAATGGCATGCCGAACTGGTGCATCTCGGTCGCGCTTCTCCAGGATAACGTGCCGGTCGTCGGCGTTATCTTCGCACCATGCCACGGCGAACTTTACTCCGCGGCTGCTGGATCCGGAGCCACTTTGGACGGACAATCGCTGTCGCTTGATCCTTCACGCAACATCCGCAATTCCGTGACAGGCATCGGCGCCAACAACCATGTCACGCCGGCATTCGTCGCCGCGATGGTGGAGAAGCTCTTGTCCGCCGGCGGCAACTTCATTCGAAATGGATCTGGCGCGCTAATGCTTGCCTATGTCGCTGCCGGCCGTCTCGTGGGCTATTACGAACCTTACATGCATGCCTGGGACTGCCTGGCCGGTTATTGCCTCGTGAAGGAGGCCGGCGGCTGGTACCACCCATTCCCGACCGACGGAGACCGGTTGACCAAGGGGGCGCCTGTTCTTGCGGCAGCACCCGGTGCCGTCGAGGATCTTCGCGCTATCGCCGGAATTTGACAACGCACGATTGCCGATATCTGGACAGATCGCCGCGCGGCGTTATTTGTGACAGGAAACCAATTTGAAGCCGGCTACTGGCTTTGACAGATGTGCGGCGTGGCTGACGGGGAGGTCGGCCGCGCCACGCAGGCGCAATGTGCGCGAATTGACCCAAAGGGAGGAAATATGTTTCGTCATCCAATCGCGATCGGCTTTGCCGCGGCCCTTCTTTCAAGCACGATTGCCGGCAGTGCGTTTGCCGCAACGGAGTTGCAGTGGTGGCATGCCATGTCAGGCGCCAACAACGAGGTCGTCGACCAGCTCGCCAAGGAATTCAACGAGAGCCAGGCCGATTACAAGATCGTTCCGGTGTTCAAGGGCACCTATCCCGAGGCACTGAACGCCGGCATCGCAGCCTTCCGCGCCAAGAAATCACCGGCCATCCTTCAGGTCTTCGACGCGGGCAGCGGCGTGATGATGGGCGCCGAAGGGGCCATCATGCCGGTCGCCGAAGTCCTCGAGAAGGGCGGGTACAAATTCAGCAAGGACGAATATCTGCCGGGTATCGCGGCCTACTATTCCAAGCCGGACGGCACGATGCTGTCGTTCCCCTATAACTCTTCCTCGCCGATTCTCTATTACAACAAGGACCTGTTCAAGAAGGCCGGACTTGATCCAGAGGCCGCGCCAAAGACGTGGCCCGAGGTCATCGAGGCCGCCAAGAAAATCAAGGCAAGCGGCGCTGCCTGCGGTCTGACGTCGACTTGGCTCACCTGGATTCAGACAGAGAACTTTGCCGCATGGAACAATCTCTCTTACGGCAGCAACGAAAACGGCTTGGCGGGTACGGACGTCAAACTCGCGTTCAACACGCCTGACTTCGTCAAGCACTTTCAGGATATCGCCGATCTCGCCAAGGACGGTACGTTTCGCTATGGCGGTCGCACGTCTGAAGCCAAGCAACTCTTTACGTCGGGCGAGTGCGCTATCCTGACGGAATCGTCCGGCGGCCTGGGCGATATCGTCAAAAGCGGCATGAACTATGGAATCGGGCAATTGCCTTACGAACCGGGGGAGGGCCGCCCGCAAAACACCATTCCCGGCGGCGCAAGCCTTTGGGTCTTCGCTGGCAAGAGCGACGCCGAGTACAAGGGTATCGCCGAGTTCTTCCATTTCCTGTCGCAGACCAAGATCCAGGCGCGCCTTCATCAGGTGTCGGGCTACATGCCTGTGACCATGGCTGCCTATGAGGAGACGAAGAAGTCAGGCTTCTACGAGAAGAACCCGGGTCGCGAGACCCCGATCCTGCAGATGATGGGCAAGGTGCCGACGGAGAACTCCAAGGGTGTTCGTCTCGTCAACCTGCCGCAGGTTCGCGACATCATGAACGAGGAGTTCGAAGCGATGCTCGCGGGCAAGCAGGATGCCAAGGCCGCTCTCGATAAGGCTGTCGAGCGAGGCAACGCGGCCATCCAGCAGGCGATCGCCCAGTAAGCTTGATCTATTGATCATCCGTGCTCACGGGCGCGGATGATCACCTCGCTTCGCTCAAGGGGGTCTCCGCGTGCAAAATGTCGTCTTCCCGAATAAAGTCCTTCCCTATTTTCTGTTGGCGCCGCAGATCGTTCTGACGGTCGTGTTTTTCTTCTGGCCGGCCAGTCAGGCGCTTTATCAATCCATGCAGCGGGAAGACCCGTTCGGGCTAAAAAGTGGATTTGTCGGCCTGGCGAACTTTCGCAGGATCCTGAGCGATCCAAGCTACATTCATTCGCTTCAGGTGACAGTCGTGTTCAGTGTGGCGACCGCGGGGCTGGCGATGATCGTGGCATTGACGCTTGCAACCGCCGTCGATCGTATAAGGCGGGGACAGACATTCTATCGCACTCTGTTGATCTGGCCTTACGCCGTGGCTCCCGCGGTCGCGGGAATGTTGTGGCTCTTCATGTTCAATCCGGCGATGGGAAGCTTCGCCTATATGCTGCGGCGGGCTGGATTTGCCTGGGATCCGCTCTTGAACGGCGGGCAGGCCATGGTCTTGGTCATTGTCGCGGCCGCATGGAAGCAGATTAGCTACAACTTCCTTTTTTTTGTCGCCGGCCTTCAGGCGATCCCGAAATCATTGATCGAAGCGGCATCCATCGATGGCGCGCGCGGGAGCCGTCGGTTCTGGACGATCGTGTTTCCCTTGCTGGCGCCGACCACGTTCTTTCTGCTCGTCGTCAACACGGTCTACGCCTTCTTCGACACGTTCGGGATCATTCATGCCGTGACTGGTGGAGGACCTGCCAAGGCGACCGAGACATTGGTCTACAAGGTCTACAATGACGGTTTCGTCAATTTGGATCTCGGCTCATCCGCTGCCCAATCCGTCGTCTTGATGATCATCGTGATTGCGCTGACCGCCGTGCAGTTTCGCTTCGTCGAACGCCGCGTCCACTATGCTTGAGGGTTGAGATGATCGACCGGCGCCCCATTGCAAGTATCACAGGCCATCTGATCCTCGTGCTCGGGATCATCATTGTAGCCTTCCCGATCTACTACACGTTCGTCGCATCGACGATGACGTCGGCGCAGATACTGCGCCCACCAATCACCATGCTGCCGCAAGGCCATTTCGCGGAGAATTACGGCGACGCCCTGGTCGGTGGGGTCGAGAGGGTCGTCGGAGTCAGCCTCGAGCGGATGATGCTCAACACGATTGTCGTCGCGGCCCTGATCGCCATCGGCAAGATTATCATTTCCTTCCTGTCGGCTTTCGCGATCGTGTTCTTCCGCTTTCCGCTGCGGATGGTGTTCTTCTGGATGATTTTCGTGACGCTGATGTTGCCCGTGGAGGTCCGCATCCTGCCGACATACAAGGTCATCGTCGATCTGGGCATGATCGACACCTATGCGGGGCTGACCCTTCCATTGATGGCATCGGCGACTGCGACGTTCCTGTTTCGGCAGTTCTTCCTCACGATACCCGGCGAATTGGTGGAGGCCGCCCGTATCGACAATGCAGGGCCGTTCCGTTTCATGCGCGATATCCTGCTTCCGCTTTCACGCACCAACCTGGCGGCGCTTTTCGTCATTCTCTTCATTTACGGCTGGACGCAGTATCTCTGGCCGCTGCTTGTGACCAACGACGCGAGCATGTCGACGATCATCATCGGACTGCGCAAAATGGTCGATTTCGCCGACGCGGCGACGCCTTGGAACCTCGTCATGGTCACCGCAATTCTTGCAATCATTCCCCCGATCCTCGTTGTCGTCTTGATGCAGCGTTGGTTCGTGAAGGGCCTCGTGGAGACAGAGAAGTAATGGCAAGCATCACGATCAGGGACGTTCGCAAGACATATGCAGGTGGCTTCGAGGCGATAAAGGGAATCTCGCTCGACATCGCCGACGGTGAGATGGTGGTCCTCGTCGGACCGTCCGGATGTGGGAAATCCACGCTCCTGCGGATGATCGCGGGATTGGAAGCGATCTCCTCCGGAGAAATCGCGATCGACGGGCGCGTTGTCAACGCTTTGGAGCCATCCGAGCGGGATATCGCGATGGTTTTTCAAAACTACGCGCTTTATCCGCACATGACCGTCAGGCAGAACATGTCCTATGGTCTGAAAAACCGAGGAATGGCTGCGGCCGAGATCGAACGACGGATTGCTGCCGCGGCGTCTTCGCTGGAGATTGGTTCCCTGCTCGAGCGCAAGCCACGCCAGCTGTCGGGCGGCCAGAGGCAGCGCGTCGCGATGGGCAGGGCAATCGTGCGCGAGCCGAAGGCATTTCTGTTCGACGAGCCGTTGTCCAATCTCGATGCGAAGCTGCGTGTGCAGATGCGGGTGGAGATCCGCAAGCTGCAGCGCACGCTGTCGACGACAAGCGTCTACGTGACCCATGATCAGATGGAGGCCATGACGCTCGCCGATCGTCTGGTCGTGCTGAACGGCGGGAAGATTGAGCAGGTCGGCACGCCGATCGAACTTTACGAGCGGCCAGCCACGACCTTCGTGGCGGCGTTCATAGGTTCGCCAGCGATGAATTTGATTAGCGCCGAAGCGCTCGCCGTTGATGCCCCCGGGGTCTCGCTCGCGCCTAACGTGTCGACGATCGGAATTCGCCCCGAGGACTTGAACGTCGCGGACACTCTATCGAGTTCCATGTTGGGTCTGGCTGTCGACATTGGCGCCATCGAACTCGTCGGCGCGGAAAGCTATGTCCACGCCACGACCATCGGGGGCGTGGAGATCATTTTCCGAACGGCAGGTCGTTCAATGATGACAATAGGCAGCCGAGTGATCCTTCAAGCTGGAACAAGCGCTGTGCATTTCTTCGATCGTCATGGGCGTCGCGTCGCGACACCTGTCGGATTGTCATGACCTGAAACCATCGCGTCGGGGTGTTTGGCATCAACGGCACGATCCGTACGCGAAGCTATATCGCGCACCAGGAGGTCGCGGCTAGCGCCCCCGGTGAACAGCCTGCATGGGAAACATGGCGAGAAGGATGATGGAGACTAAATCTGGACGAATCGCGCCGAAGGTATGCCAATGCAATTGGTTCAGCGGATACTTGTGACCACAGGTGGGCCCGGTTTTTCCCAAGAGATGGCCGATGAGGGATGAGGGACCGCGCGGCCGCGGCCGCGGAGCACGGGAAGAGGCGGGTGTGCGTGGAGCCGTTAGCCTTCAATCCATGGACCGCCACACTTATCTGAAGCGTCGATAACGGCGATGTCGCGTCCGTCATCTTCGACGTGTATCAGGTCGAAGTCAGCGCGGTGCGGGAGCGTATCAAGGAACTGGACCAGAGGACCTTTAACCGGGGCCCCCCTCAAGGCAGCGAGGCGCGTCGAAGGGGTTGAACCAAACGGCTCCTGGTTGCTCTTCGACCATGCTGGTCAAGACGGTCGGCCACATTAAAAGCCCCCGGACGCGGCAAATCGGAGTGGACCACGCAAATGCGTTGTGTCAATCCGCCCAATCGAACTTGCCATGCATTGGGGAGTAGTTTCTCACAAAATATGCTGCTTCCTCCTCCAGATTGGAGATCAGCTCTTTATATTCGTCAATTTGTGATCGCGGCGCGTGACGTGCTGTCAAGGCATTGAGATGAATGACAGCAAGACTGTAGTTTTCGAAAAGATCGGAGAAGCCAGGCTGTGTACCACGCACTTCTCGTATCTCGGGAATTCTCATTGCAAGTAATGCTCGACCATGCACCACGTGATTAATACGATCCCGAAGCATATCCTCTCACCTGTCTCTCAGCGAATTACAACTCCATGTTAGTCGAAAATGTCATGTCAGTCGATGATTTGGTCGGGCCGTGCGTCACTATCTCGCCAAGGCGGCCATCACGACACGCCCCGCCATCTCATCCCAGGTAAAATGAAGCCATGGTAGTCGAGGGAGGCGGCCGGAAGCAGCTGTGCTTCACGGCGGAGAGCTTCCACGGTCGCGGCTCACCGTCAAAGCCGCCACGCGAGGTCTAATGCACGGAGGTGATCCTCTCGATGGCGTGGCGGATGAATGCGAGAGGCTATCGCCATTCCGGCGCGCCGAGCCGCCACCATGAGCCAGCCTTCACCAATGAACAAACCAGAATTGAGCCGTGAATCTGATGATCTGGGGCTCATCATGTGTCAGTCTCGTTTTTGAAGCTTTGCTCTGGTTACCCCCGCTGTATGTCCTTCGGCGTGAAGGTGGCTCACCCCGATTATTCCGCGTTAGGTACCCTGGCGCTTGCCCTTCGGTTTAAAGTCAACGAGCAAAGATTTCAGTTCCAACTCGCGCACGCGTCGCGCGGCTTCGTCCGGCTCGACCCAAGCAAGTCGACGTTGTCCCTTCTCCTTGAACTCGTCTTGCTGAACCGTAACCTCTATCTGGAAAAGGTCAACGATTGTTGGAACGACATCACCGTCGTCGAGGAATTTCAGGTAAGTGTAGCGTCCGACCGCGGTTTTACGGACGGTACCCCGAACCCCGGCTTCCTCCCAAGCCTCGATCGCGGCGGCCTCGTGGGGCTTTTTCTTCTTCATTGGCCAGCCCTTGGGCACAACCCAACGGCCCGTATCCCGCGACGAGATGATCAGAACCTCGATCTTCGATGTCACGCCGACGTAACGGAAACAGACGGCGCCATATTGCTGCCGGAACGCGCCCGTGAAAAGCTTTTCCGGTTCGTCGGCGAGTTGCGCCAATAGCGATCGGCGCTTCCTTGGGCTATCAGTGCTCTGTTTCTTACCTGGCATATGGATCATCCGTGCAACGGCACACGCTAGCGGCCGCGGAAGATGATATATAGGGCAGACGCTCCGTCTACGCGACGTGGGGAACGCAATCCACAGGATTGAAATCAATCATGGTCGCGAGACGTGTGGTGGATCATGCTACTTACTCTTTGGAATCGAAGAGGCCAGGTGCGACTGGGCGCTCACCTTGTCGCGATGAAGTCATGTCGAGGCGCCGCCGGCGGACCGCGTCCAGCGCCGGCGAAGTGGTGACGCCGGCCGCGGCGGTCGATAAATCCCTCACGGACCGTGCACTCACCGGGTGCGCCCCTAGCGATGCGCCTGGTCACCCATTGGCCTGAAGCGATCGCCCGGCGGTGCCCAATTTTCTCGCGTAAGAACATTGCGAAGTATCCGGTGGGGCAAAAGCGCCCGTCTAAGCGTCCGCGGTTATTGTCGAAATAGTCGCAATTATCCGCCTCTCAACGTCCAATCAGCTGGCCATTAGCCCACCCAAGCCGGGCCGCGCTAGGCTTCGTCAGAATGTTCGTGCGGCTATCGGGGTGGGTGGTCGTGGAAAGCGCAACCCGGCGTTGCTATTATGTCACGCTGCTTTCGTTATCGTCGTGGGTGGGTGGAATGCCGCTAAATCTTCTCTACTTGCGAAACCTGAAGCCCACGAACTCCTCGTGGCGCGTAAGTCTGGGTTCGCAATGAAAATTTCAGCTCTTGTTCTCACCGCTCTTATTTCCTCCCCGTCCTCGCTCCTTGCGGCGGACCTGGTGGCTCCCGTTGAGCAACCGGCTGTTGCGCGGTCGGTATCCGGTTTTTACATTGGTTCGCTCTCGTCCGTGAACTTCCTGGATGATACTAGTTTTGGTGTCGGCGGCACGACTGTCGAAACTGATTATGATGTCGGCTTCTATAGCGCCCTCCGCGCTGGCTATGACTTTGGAGCATACGGTTTCGTTTCGCCGCGCGTGGAATTGGAACTGGGCTACGGCACGGCTTCGGTCGACGAGCATAGTATCGCTGGCGTAGGTCTCGGCGGCATCAACTCTTTTGGCGATGCCCGTTCGATCCAAGGTTACGTGAATGGATACCTTGATATTCCGCTGGCCGCGGACGGAGCTTTAAGCGCCATCACCCCGTATGTTGGCGGCGGTGCCGGCTTCATGAACCTCGACCTTCGAAAGCAGGGAGTAGCGGGTGTTGCAACGTTGATGGACGACAGTGACACGGCATTCGCCTATCACCTGGATGCGGGTGTCGGGATCAATCTGCAGGCTATCGGGCTATTTTCCGATGTGTCTCTTTTCGATAACACGACCCTCGACATTGGATACAGGTTCACGGCCGCGGATAATTTTGATTTCACTTCGCAAGCGGGTACCTCATCGAGCACGGATTTCCGCAGCAACGCTGTGACGTTCGGCTTTCGCAAGAGTTTCTGATGACGTGGGCGCAGCGCTGGGGACCCACGCTGCGCCACCGAAATGTCCGTCATTATGTGGTGCTGGCTCGGCTCATGGTGCGTCATTTCTCCAGCGGGCCACCTGATGAAACCAACACTGGCACGCGCAAGCAGCCGGGGCAGTTGCCGCGAGTCGTTGGTTGAAGAGAGACGTCGGCGTGACGCCATTGCCGATCGGCAACGCATGCTCCGACCGCATTCTGAAAGCCGCGTGCCGTTCGGCGACTCGGCTCCACGCGCGATGTCGCGCTCTTGGCAAGCAAGTGTTGTATCAAGAGACACGACTGCTCGGCCGGCGTTGGAAGCGTCCAAACCCGGCTGATCGCCTGCATCGAAATTCTGACAATCTGCCCGTGATGCGTGGTGGTGCGGCAAGCCTGAGGATAATCGGTCGAGCGTTGCCCTTCACAATGCCCTGTCCATCGTTACGTGCCATGGCTTGACAGGGTTGGCCGCGCGTTCCTGAAAATCGGTTGTGACAAAGCTTTTCTCCCCATGGTTGATCGGTGGGTCGGCGGACCTATCTCCACTCCATTCCGCATGAGGAGGAACCGTTGTGGTTGTCGAAAGAAAACTGATCTCGAAAATTACCTGGCGCATGATGCCGTTTCTCGGCCTACTTTACCTGATCGCCTACATCGATCGTCAAAACGTGAGCTTCGCCAAGCTGGAAATGGTTGATGCGCTAGGCATGAGCGAATACGCATACGGCCTAGGCGCATCACTGTTTTTCATTGGCTATTTCATCTTCGAGGTTCCTAGCAACCTTCTCTTGGATCGGTTCGGCGCGAGCAAGTGGTTTGCCAGGATTTTGATTTCGTGGGGTCTCGTCACCATCGCGTTGGCCTACACGCAGAACGCCACCATGTTTTACATACTACGCTTCCTTCTCGGGGCATGCGAGGCCGGCTTCTTTCCGGGCGTGCTGTACCTTCTGACCCTTTGGTACCCGTCAGCATATCGAGGGAGAATGGTAGGGTTGTTCATGATCTTTTCAGCCGTGGCAAACGCGGTAGGCGCACCATTGGGCGGCGCGCTGCTTGATCTGGACGGCCTTTATGGTCACGCGGGCTGGCAGTGGGTTTTCCTCGCGACCGGCATCCCCGCCGTCATCGCCGGGTTCGTCACCCTGTTCTACCTCTCTGATAGGCCAGAGCAGGCAAAGTTCCTCAGTCTTCAGGAAAAAGGCTGGCTGAAGGATCGATTGGCTTCGGAAAATTCGGGCATGGAAGCGAACGCCGGCAACGGTTTTAAAGCCCTAATCAACCCCCGCGTTTTGTTGATGTCAGCTTGCTATATCGGGTTTCCGCTCGCGGCCTACGGTCTAAGCTATTGGCTGCCCACGATCGTCAAGGGCTTCGGCGTGAGCAACACGGCCAACGGCTTTCTCAACATCATCCCGTGGGTTCTTGTCGGGATCGCGCTCTACGTGATCCCCGCGCGGGCGGATAAGGCTCCCGCCAAAACGCCGTATATCGTCATTCCCGCGGCGATTGGAGCAATCTGCTTGGTCCTCTCCGCCATTATCTCCAACCATATCATGCAATTCACCTTCTTGAGCATCGCTGCTGCGGGAATATTCGCTGGCCAGCCTGTCTTTTGGAGCCTTCCATCACGCTTTCTCAAGGGCGCTGGCGCCGCCGCGGGTCTTGCGGCAATCAACTCGGTGGGCAACCTTGGAGGTTTCGTCGCGCAAAACGTAGTGCCGTGGATCAAGGATTCGACAGGCAGCACTATCGCGCCCATGTTCTTCCTCGCGGCGTGCCTGGCGCTCGCGGCTCTTCTGGTTCTCGTCATTGGTCGCATGATACCCCGGGTTCCAAATACGGACACGGCTCGCGGGAATATGGGAGTTTCGGATTGCGTTCGATAGTCGTGCCCGAGAACACTCGTGGTACCATCAATACGCCCCGGGCGCTCGTCCGTCCACCGGCGTCAAGGCGGTCATCGGCCGCCGCTTCTCACCGAGTCAGGCTGGACACCTATCGATGACACAAGAATGGTTGTTCCCTCGGCCTGACCTTGATGGGGGCATTGTTGGGCTTGCTGAGCTTCCACCCGCGCCGGAAATCGGGGGGGCGTCATTCGGCGGGGGCTATTTCAGACGTAGCCTTGATGCTCGCCGAATGGAACATTTTCACTGAGGTTCCCCTTGCCAATTCGCTCGCTTTCGCCTGACAAATGACTGTCTGACTGCTTGGCCTCTCGAGCTCGGTCTTCAGGTGAAGGATGAGACAGATGGCCTGAAGGTAATTCCTCATCCCCGAGGTTTTGTTGGCGACCTTCGTTGTTCTTGTGCTCCAAGCTGGCAGTGATCGCGGATTGTCTCTCAGCTACCCATGCTACATCCGGTTCCGCGAGCGAGATACTGCGATCGACCCGTGTCGGGTTTGACGGTGCGGTGGACGATACTGAGGAAAGCCGCTCAACCAATTTGGATTTTCCTTGCTCAAGATCCTAGGTAGTGAATGCGCCGCGAACCGCAAGCCCACAAGTATACCAACGTAGGATCGCCAATTCAGGCGCTGACAGTTTTTAGGATGCTCAGGCAATTCGCATTAAAGCTTGCTATGCCCGAAACCACATGCGACGCGCGGTGGTGTCGGCATATCGAGACCGCGTTCATGGGAACCGAAGAGGGGATCGGTGGGCGGCTCAAGCGGATCGTGGGCTGTCGTTGTCAAAGGAAGGAACAGACTGCGACCACTTGGTGGACGTTCGTGGCTCCCAGTATGTGTTCACACGGTCCACAAAGTCGCAGGCAGTCATAGGTTCGCTGATTGTGATGCTCAATCAAGCCGACGGCGTCGACGGACGTTCTTTAGCCCGGCTGCTTGAAAGCGCCGCTCGAGCGATGTCTTCAAAATCAACGTAAAAGCGACCGAGGTGCCTCGGGGGCGGCCGGGCCTGTTTCGGTGTGCCTACGATCTCAACATTCACAATGAAAAGCGCGCCAGAAGGAAGTCTGGGTAGGCGCTAGAACGCTCAGCAATCCTCGCGAGTTCGTCTTCGCTCTGGCCAGCCAGGATACCCGTTCGCACTAGGACTGAGCCTAGACCTGCGATGTTCGCTCCAAGGATGTCGTGCTCAATGCTGTCTCCGATACAGACAACGCGGTTCTGCTCATCTATTGCAGCTACTTTGAGGGCATACTCGTAGATTTCGGGAAATGGCTTTCCAACCCAGCGCACGCTCCCGCCGAGTTCCTCGTAGAGTTTTGCAATGCTCCCGGCTCCGGGCGCGATCCGGCCCTCATGTAGCTTGTGGATGTCTGGATTGGTGCAGAAGCATGGGATGCCGTTTACCGCGGCTGGGAGCAGCATCTTCCGATACTCATCCATTGAGATCCGCTCGGCCTCGCTGCCCGAAATTATAACGATATCAGCGCCGCGCGCGGCACCGGTGGACGCAAGCCCGAGACGATCGGCTAGGTCGGTGTCTCCTCCGCTGGAAACCGTGAAACACCGTGCGGATTTCGCGACACCTGATCCCTCTCTTGAGAGGAGGTCAAACGCGACATCGCCGGAGGTCACGAAGCGTTCGAAGCTTTCCGCCGCGAAGCCAAGTCTGACCAGTCTCTCGCTGTTGTAATCTCCGCTCCGCCCGGAGTTCGAAAGAACGATCGCGCGCTTTCCTTGCGAGGCAAGCGACGACAATGCTTTGACAGCCCCTTCATAAGGCCCGATGTCGTCGCGCAGGACGCCAAACTGATCAATCAGAAATACGTCGTACGTCCGCGTCAATGCCGCAAGGTCGGTTTCTGTCGGGTTAAACATGCTGGTCCCTGTTGGCTAGAACAAGGGTAGCGATCCCCACAGCGGCCTCAACCGATTTCGCTGGTAGTGGCTCGAGCCCGATCGCCCGGGCTCTCATTGCCGTCCAGGCCGGGTTTTGTGCGCCGCCGCCCACCGTGCGTAGGGTTCTTAGGGCGGGGGAACCAAGTTCACGCAAGCGATCGTAACCCAGGCGCTCTATCGAGGTCATTCCCTCCAGGAGACCTTGGAAAAACGCCGCGTCGTCCGCGGGTCGCGGCTCAAGGCGCGGCAGATAGTGCGGATCATTGATCGGAAAGCGCTCACCCGGCCTAAGGAGTGGGTAATATCCCAAACCTAGCGGCTGATTAGGGTCAATCGCGGTCGTCAGGGCCGTCAGCCGGTCGTCACCTATCAACGCACGGAGCACGTTTCCACCACTGTTCGATGCGCCGCCCACCAGCCAGAAATTGCCCACCCGGTGTGAATAGACCCCGAACTCTGGCGCATTGATCGGTTGATCGGACGCTAACTTTAATACGATCGTCGAACCAAGAGCGGTGACCGCATCCCCGACGGCTGAAGCGCCCGTGGCAAGGAAGGATGCACATCCATCGGTGGTGCCCGCGTGGTACCATGCCGAAGCGGGGACACCCAGTTGACTGAGATATCCTGATACTTGGGCAATTCGCGCGCCGGCGCGGTAAACCCTGGGCAAGCTAGCGATGTCCATGCCCGCCGCTTCGATCCACGCCGGCCATTTCTGGCTTTCGAGATCAAAACCTGATTTGAGCGCGTTGTTTTCATCACTGGGCCGTCCTGGGCATCCCAGCTTCATAAGGATCCAGTCCGCCTGGTGCACGATGGCGTCAACCTCGCGGTCAAGGGACAGGTAAATAGCGCGCGCCAAGCCTGAGTTCGCGCCGACGGCCGTCGCGCCGTCGGGCGCATGTCGCGATATACGGGCCACGACGTCCGCATCGGGGCACGGCTCGTTGTACATCAGCACTGATCCGGTGGCTTCGCCCGAAGCGTTTAGCGACAAGACCGTTCCAGACGTCCCGTCGACGGCGACGCCCTCGACCCCATGAAGGTCGATTGTCGCGGCGAGTTGTTCCATCGCTTCTTTCACTCGCCGCCACCAAGCCGCAGGGTCACGCAGTTCGTCATTGGACCTGAACGGCGAGGCGGCAAACGCTACTGGAGTGCCGTCAATGTCGATGGCGGCCGCGCGAGCGCCCGATGTTCCGATATCAATTCCAATGGCGACAGCTGATCCAGCATTCTTGGTCACGCTGTTTGCCTCGCCGATTCACGATCGAGCGCCTGTCGATATTGCTCGGCCTCCCAGTTCATCAGCTCGTATTCATCGCTTTCGGACAGGTAGACCACATTGCTTTCACTGGGGATGCGGCCAACCACCTCGGCCAAGCAGCGTGCCATCACTTCACCGCCAGCGGTCAATGAGCTCGACAATAGAACGCCTTTGTCTGGAACAATCAACATCTTCGGTACGTCCCGGCCCTCGTTGTGCAAGGCAGCTTGGAAATCTGCCGCGCTTTGGCCGTCCTGCAGCACGCCGATCTCGGTTCCGAGGAAGATCACATGGTCGGGATACAGGGATCCCCCCAAGGCGATCGCCCGGTTGACCTCGGACAATGCGACCGCATGACTGTCGTGGTCTCGCGCAGGATGGAACCCGGATCCTTCGGCAATAGCGTCGAGTGTCGCGAGATCGGGGCTGATCGTCTCGCGTGTGCCTTGAGCCAGTGCTTTCGTAACGCGTTCAATCCTGTCCGCAACTTCCTCGAGGGTGTCACCACATACGATGATCCCGTGATTGAACAGAATCAAGACATCCGGTCGAGACGCAGCCGCCTTTTCGATTTCCCTCGCCAACGGGGTTCCGGGGCGTCGGTAGGGGATGGTCACCCATGTGAGGTCCGCAACGGTCCGCATCCGATGCGCCAACTCAATGTCGCGGTTCTCAAGAACTGCGAGTGCGATGGCATTGACACAGTGATAGTGCGCAACGACGGGGTTCTCGAGCGCTGCGTGGAAGCTTGTCTCGATGGAAGGCCTGAGCCCGCTCGAGTTTAGCTCGCTTACTATGAAATCCGTTGATTTTTCCGCGCGCGGGTCTCCGTCGCGCAGCGCAGAGACGAGCCGGTCCACAACCACTGGAACCATGATGTCCTCGGCCTCGGCTTTGGCGAGCCAAGTGCCAGAAGCCTTCACCCACATGACACCATCATCTTTTATCGACGTGTTTCCACCAGCGCCTTGGGTCTTCAGGATGTCGCTTCCGATCTCGCTGGAAAGCCGGAGGAACCCCTTGAACACGTTCGTTTCCCTTAGGTCTGGTCGATCCATGAATGCCTCCTCCTGACGATTGTCGCCCAGTGATGAGCGAACTCTGGCGCAACCATATAAATGTGATCGAATATCGTCAACGGTGAAGATTTTCCATCTTTGTATGTTGCGATTGCTGATAGTGTGTGATTATAGTTCGTCATCGACGTTAGGGAGAAACGTCAGTGGAGGCATATAGTTGAACGATTCCGATCGCCATCGCCTGATCACGGAGATGCTTCAAGAGAGGCCGTTCGCATCCGTGCGCGACCTGCAGGAGCGGCTCGGTGTTTCTCCGGCAACGATCCGACGTGACATCGACAAGCTCGATGAAATCGGCGTCGCCCGAAAAGTATACGGTGGTATCTCCGCGAACGAGTCGGCTGCTTCTGGTCGCCTGTCGGCACGGCCATACGATGAGAATCGCGACATCGCGGTCGATGCCAAGCGCGCTATTGCCGAGAAAGCTGCGAGCCTCGTGCGGGACGGAGACTCGATCATCGTTCACGCGGGTTCAACATGCTACCAGTTGGGACTGCAGTTGGCCCGGCGCAATGTCCGCCTCTATACGAATTCCATGCCGCTTGCTGCCTATCTAGGTGAGCATGGCACTTGCAGCCTTCTCCTGGCTGGCGGCTCTCTATATAGAGAGCCGGGTATCATCCACGATGCGTCGGCTGGCGCGCCGGACTTCTTCGCCTCCCGCTTCTTCCTCGGCACGCAGGGTATTAGCGGCGAAGGGCTCTTAGAGTCGCATCCCCTTTTGACCAAGGCCATCGGTGAACTGAGCAGTTGCGCGGACGAGATCGTCTTGCTGGCGGATAGCCGGAAGCTTTCCATTCAGCCGCGCAACCTTGTCCTGCCGCTTTCGCGTATTGGGACGATCGTCACCGATGACGGCTTGTCGGATGCCGGCGCGAAAATGCTTGAAGACGCGGGGATCACCATCATGATCGCGGCGGTCGGGGGGCAGGGATGACGTCTGGAAGCGCCGTGGCTGTCTTCGATTTAGGCAAGACGAACTCGAAGCTGTTCGTGTTCGGCGCGGATGGATCGATCCTCGCGGAATTAAGGACAAAGCCAGCCTGGATCGAGCGCGACGGAATTCGTGTGCTCGACGATGAAGCGCTTTTTGGATGGATGACAAGCTCACTCCTGAATGCTGTCGAGGATCACGCGGTCGGGCACGTCATGTTCTCAGGACATGGTTGTACCTTCGCGCTCGTCCAAGATGACCATCTGACGCATCCGATCCTCGACTATGAGCAAGAGCCACCAGAGATGCTTAGGCAGCGCATCGATATGTTGGCTCCAGTTTTCAGTGAGACCTACTCGCCCAAACTCCCTCTCGGGTTCAACTACGGCCGGCACATTCTCTGGTTGGAGGCGGCCAAGCCGGAAAGCCTGGGGAGGGCCGACGCGATCCTGGCATATCCGCAATACTGGTCCTGGAAATTTTCCGGCGGCAAGGTGTCGGAAGTCTCCTACATCGGTTGCCACTCTCATCTCTGGGCACCTCTGAACGAGGACTTTAGTAGCTTGGTAGATCGTCAGGGCTGGCGAGAAAAGATGCCGGCGTTTGTACGCGCGGGTGCTGCTATCGGAAATTGGCGAAGCCCGCTCCAAGGTGGTAACCGTGCCGAAGTCCAAGTCCATAATGGCGTTCACGACAGCAATTCGGCGCTTTACTATTATCGCTCGGTTGGGTTCGACGACTTCACGCTCGTGTCAACCGGTACATGGGTCGTCATCTTCAATGCGGCTTGCCCGTTGGATGCCCTCGATGAGCATCGTGACATGCTGGCCAATGTTACCGTCGATGGAAAAGCTGCCCCTACAATCCGTTTCATGGGCGGAAGAGAGTACGAGCTTGCGAGCGGCGGTTGGAATAAGCCCGTTAGTGTTGATGCACTGTCGCAAGTGATTGCAAAGGGCGTCTTCGGTCTGCCGTCTTTTGCCCCAGGTGGTCCGATGCAGGGGTTCAACGGCCGCTTCGTAGGGCCGCTTGTCGAGGGTGAGGAGCGGGCAGCTGCCGCACTTCTCTACGTCACCTTGATGACAGACTTGTGCCTCGATCTGATAAGGTCGGAAAATTCGATCGTCATTGACGGCGGCCTGGTGAAAACAGGTTTGTTTGCCGAGCTTCTCGCTGAGCTCCGACCCTCGCAGGACGTCTACTCAAGCGCGACCGCTGAGGGAAGCGCATTCGGGGCCGCCGCGCTCGTCTTCGAAACCGTCGGGCAATTTCCATTCAGAAACGAAACGACACGGGCAGAACCAATGCCCCTCTTCGGGCTTGAGGCCTATCGCAAAGCTTGGCGATCATTGATCGAGATCGAAGAGGCAGAGGTGGTGCGGCCACGCAAGGAGTTTCACGCATGACAACTGGAGGGAACACGGATCGCGCTCCTGTGCTTGAGATGCGCGACATCAGCAAGACTTTCGGGAGCACCAAGGCTCTGACCAAGGTGTCGCTCACGGTCTACCCGGGAGAAGTTCATGCTCTGATGGGGGAAAATGGCGCTGGGAAGTCAACGCTTATGAAGGTCCTGTCCGGCGCATATACGGCTGATCCAGGTGGCGCTGTTCTCGTGGATGGCAAGCCGATCGTGGCAGGAGATCCGATTAAGGCCAAGGCAAACGGTATCTCGGTAATCTATCAGGAATTGTCGCTCGCCCCTAACCTCACCGTTGCCCAGAACATGTTTCTCGGAACCGAACCTTCTCGCTATGGTGTCGTGGATAAAGCTGAGGCCCGCGGTCGTGTTGAGCCAATCCTCAAGCAACTCGGCATCTCATTCGGGCCGTCGCAACTTGTCGCCGCTCTCTCTTTGGGTGAGCGCCAAATGGTCGAGATCGCACGTGCTTTGACGACCAACGCGAAGATCATCGTGATGGATGAACCGACGACCTCACTGACGTCGAGGGAAACCGAACGCTTGTTTGAGGTAATCGCCGGCCTGAAGGCGCGGGGGATTGCTATCATCTATATCAGCCATCGCATGGAAGAGATCTACGCGCTAGCTGACCGAGTGAGCGTGCTGCGCGATAGCGCGTATGTCGGCACGCTTGATCGCAATGATTTGTCCGCCAAAAAGCTCGTGGCAATGATGGTGGGTCGCGATCTGTCGTCCTTCTACAAAAAGGAACACCGTGCACCTCTACAGGCGGCCAAGACTGTCTTGGCCGTCAAGGACATAGGCGATGGTCGCCGCGTGCATGGCTGCTCCTTCGATGCAAAGGCTGGCGAGGTCTTGGGTATCGCTGGCCTTGTCGGCTCAGGTCGAACCGAGCTCGCGCGGCTTATTTTTGGAGCGGACAGCAAGACATCTGGAACAGTGACCCTCGACGGGCGAGAGCTAACCATCGGTGGACCACGTGACGCCATGGATGCCGGGATTGCTTACCTGACCGAGGATCGAAAGGGGCTTGGGCTCTTCCTCGATTTGACGATTAACGAGAACATCAACATCGGCGTTATCGGCAAGGATGCGGGTCGCGGAGGCATACTGAACTTCGCTGCTGCAAAGGAGCGTGCCACCCGGGCTATCAAGTCACTCTCCATTCGTACGCTGAGCGCAAGCATTAACGTCGGAGCGTTATCGGGTGGCAACCAGCAGAAGGCTCTTATCGCGCGTCTTCTCGAGACCAAACCCAGGGTCATCATCTTTGATGAGCCGACGCGTGGCGTCGACGTAGGTGCCAAGTCGGAAATCTACCGGATTATCGACGAACTCGCGCAAAGCGGGATCGCCATCGTGGCGATTTCGAGCGACCTGCCCGAGATCATCGGCATTGCCGACCGTGTGCTTGTCATGCGCGAAGGCCTAATCGCTGGCGAGGTACATGCATCGCCCGATCACCCGATTAGCCAAGAGGCCGTTATGGCCTTCTCCACGGGATCGGCATCCAAGGTAGCCTGAGGCCTGAAACCATAGACAACGGGATTACATCATGACCTCCACATCGACCGATCACACAAACGCCAGCAAGGCAAAATTCAGGTCGACATTGACCGCGCTGGGGATGCTGCCGGTGCTGGTCATTCTGGCACTCGGCTTTCATCTCTTGAGCGGCCGTTTCCTCAGCGTGAACAACCTTTCGATTGTCACCCAGCAGGCCTCGATCAACACGGTGCTTGCCGCGGGCATGACATTCGTCATCTTGACCGGCGGTATCGACTTGTCGGTCGGCTCGATCCTGGCGGCCTCCGCGATGGTCGGTGTCATCGTTTCGCTTTATCCCGAAGTCGGGATGCTGGGTATTCCGGCGGCGATCGGCGTGGGGCTGGCATGTGGCGTGGTCAACGGTGTCATCATCTCGTTCCTCAAGCTGCCACCATTTATCGTGACGCTCGGCTCGTTGACGGCGATGCGTGGCATAGCCCGATTACTCGGCAACGACACGACGGTCTTCAACGCCGACCTCCCGTTTGATTTCATCGGCAACGGCTCTCTTTTCGGAATCCCATGGCTCGCGATCATCGCGCTCGCCACCATTGTAATCTCCTGGTTCATTCTGAAGCGGACCGTACTAGGCACTTGGATCTACGCAGTGGGCGGCAACGTCGAAGCCGCACGGTTGACGGGCATCAAGGTGCCACTCGTCCTACTCTTCGTCTACTCGATGTCTGGGCTTCTCTCGGGCGTCGGTGGAGTGATGTCCGCGGCCCGTCTTTATGCGGCAAATGGTCTGCAGCTCGGTCAGGCTTACGAACTGGACGCGATCGCAGCGGTTATCCTTGGGGGTACCAGCTTCGTCGGTGGTGTCGGCTCGATATGGGGCACGCTGATCGGGGCTCTGATTATCGCGGTTCTGTCCAACGGTCTCATCCTCGTCGGGGTCTCCGACATCTGGCAATACATCATCAAGGGACTTGTCATCATCGTCGCCGTGGCGCTCGACCGCTATCGGCTGAAAGGGCTTAGCCGCACATGAGGTGTGGCTCAAGAAACCGGGATTACCGGAGCAATGGCGCGGGGAGCGCCAAAATGGAGGAAAGTATGCGTCTGTTTGCTAAACTGCTCATCGGTACCGCGCTCGCGGCTGCCGTTGCAATGCCCGCCTCTGCCAAGGAACTTCAGAAGATCGGCATCTCGGTCGGTCTTCTCGGCAACCCGTTCTTCGTCGCCACGATCAAGGGCATCGAAGACCGCGCCAAGGAAATCAACCCGAATGTCCAGGTAACTTCCGTCTCAGCGGACTACGACCTCAATAAGCAGGTCTCGCAGATGGATAGCTTCGTCGCGGCTGGCGTCGACATCATCATGCTAAACGCCGTCGACGCCAAGGCGATCGCGCCAGCTGTAAAGAAGGCGCAGGCAGCAGGTGTGATCGTCGCGGCATTCGACGTTTCGGCGCCCGGCGCTGACGTCACCGTAATGACGAACAACATCAAGGCAGGCGAGGAGGCCTGCAAGTACATCGTCGATCAGCTCAAGGGCAAAGGCGACGTCGTCATCATCAACGGCCCAGCATCGTCTTCGATCATCGACCGCGTCCAGGGTTGCAAGAACGTCCTGACGCAGAGCCCAGACATCAAGATCCTTTCAGACGACCAGAACGCGCAGGGTTCGCGCGACGGTGGCCTGGCCGTCATGCAGGGCCTTCTGACCCGGTTTGACAAGATCGACGCTGTCTTCGCGATCAACGATCCGACAGCGATCGGTGCAGAACTTGCTGCCAAGCAGCTGAACCGGAACGAGTTCTTCTTCACTGCCGTTGACGGCGCGCCGGATATCGAAAAGGCGCTTGCCAGCGGAAACTCGATGATCAAGGCATCGGCTTCCCAGGACCCTTACACTATGGCGGGCGACTCGCTGAAGATGGCAGTCGACTTGTTCAACGGGAAGAAGCCAGCAGAGGCTACCGTCCTCCTCGATCCTCAGCTGATCACGGCGGACAACATCAAGGACTACAAGGGCTGGACCGCGGCTCGTTAAGATCTCCTCACGGTGCCCCGCCGGAACGTCCGGCTTTCGGTGGGGCTCATTCTACAATGAAATCAGGAAATTGATGTCATGTCCAAAATCGGTGTCCACTCGTTTGTCTGGAGTGCGGGGTCTTCAAAAGACGAGATCGAGAGGACCCTCGCGCGGTCCCAAGAGCTTGGTTTCAAACTGGTGGAATTTTCCTACCTAGACCCACAGCAGGTCGATGTTAAGTGGCTTGCGTCCCGCATTCGGGAACTTGGCCTCGATGTCGCGGTAAGCATGGGGCTGCCCGCAGATGGTGATATTTCCAGCGACGATCCGTCGATTGTTGCCAACGGTGAAGCAATTCTCGATCGCGCCGTGGCGCTCGTCCGCGATCTTGGCGGCACCAAGCTGGCAGGCATATTGAGCTCGGCTCACGGGAAACAAGAACGCTCGCTGTCTCGAAAGGGATGGAACCAGAGCGTTGGTACGCTTTCTAAAGTGGCTGATCGTGCAAAGGCCGCGGGCGTGACCCTGAACCTTGAGATCGTCAATCGGTTCGAGAGCAACATGCTCAATACCGCGGCGCAGGGCTTGGAATACATTCGCGACACCGGCGCATCAAACGTCTTCCTGCACCTGGATACGTTTCATATGAGTATCGAGGAGGCAGATGTTGGCCTCGCAATCCGAAACGCCGCGGAAAAGATCGGTTACGTTCATATCGGGGAAAGTCATCGCGGCTATCTGGGAACCGGTAACATCGATTTTGCCTCGATATTCGACGCTCTCGTTGCGATTGGTTGGAACGACTTTGTCACGTTCGAATCGTTTTCGACGACCATCGTCGACAAAGACCTGTCGCTGAAGACCGCGATCTGGAGAAATCTATGGGATGACAACGTCGCCCTGGCAAAACATGCGCTCGCGTTTATCGAACTGGGACTGGAGACGGCGCGGCTCAAGGCTGACTTGGTAAGGGCAGCACATTTGCCGATTGCGTAAGAGCAATTTGGGAGTGCTCTTCTTAAGCTTAAGGTCGACGCATCTCTTCAAGGAGTTGAAGAGAGCGTGAAATGCTACACGATTCCTTTATGACCACATGGACTTCCGGAAACCACAATGAAAGGTCGCCAAGGGAACCCTTTCGAGAACCAGAAGGCCTGTCCGCGCCGGTGAGCAGTTTTGTCGAGACCATCGTTGGGAACATGCCGAACAGCCTTCCAAACCCCATTATTCATGCTGACCAGCAACGAGGTCGGGGAACCCATTGCAACCGATAATTATGCTCCATGTCGCTTTGCGTCGAGCATCAATTGGCCGCCCTTGGGGCTTCGCGCTCGACAATTTGGGCGGGTGGTCCCAATTAGTGCCGTGCGAGCTTCACGGCGTTTTGGTAAATTTCAGTCAGCCGCGTCCGCTCGGTCGCGGTCAGGAGAAGGGCGCAGGCAAATTTCCGCGCGAGGTGGGGATTGGACGCCCGGCATCTCGTACCGGCAGGTATCGGGCGTACCTTGATCCTTTCACCGAGGCCAATGTGATACTGGCTTAAGGTCAATCCCGCCTTGACCAGCAACGCCCGAATATCGGGTCGATCTTCCGCCGCGATCACGCGCGTGAATGCCTCTATCAGGACGGGTTTAGGAATAGGAAGTTCGATCTCGTCAACGAGGTCGTTACCGATGCTATTGTCGCGGACGAACCGCACGAATTCCGACACCGCGTCATTGGCCGCGTCCAAGGCGATGGCATGGCGGCTTTCCGGCGGCGTTTGTGAGAGGAATGGTCCTTCGTAAAGCATTTTGAACTCCTGGTTTTTCTCCAAACGCCGGAGTTTCGGATTGGTTCACCACGTTCGCGGCAATCGTTTCGCTTGACCCTGGTTGCAAGCGATCACCGGTGACCCTCATGCTTGAGCGTGGAAACGATGACAAACCAGAGCGGTCTTCCTCGCCGGTCCGACGTAAATGCCAACGCATCCTTTCGTCAAAAATACCGGGCGAGTTAGGCCATGGAACGGTGGGTTGGGTCGGGTGGACCGTCGCCACACCTTCGAGAGAGGAGACCTGAAATGGATACGCGCGGAACTCACCGCGACAATCCGTATTGTTCCTTGACGGCAAAAGGAGCAACGCGATGCAGCTTATCCGATACACACGTCAGCAACGCTGCGGATGGAAGGGTGACCGTGGAATTCAGGGGAGAAGGCCGAGAAGTGGTTTCAGTCACGATGGCAGGCGGCGACGGGGGCCTTGACGGCGACCACGCGGTTCTTCGCGCGAGGGAGATGATTGTCCAGCTAACGGCATTCGATGACGTTGGTCAGACGCAAGGCGTGGTGCCACCAAGTGGCCGGATGACGCAGGGGAACCATTCGGACGCGGAGCCCATCCCCAGCGCGACGCCAGGCTCCCTTATGCGCGCGGACTGAACGTCTGAAGGAGTCATCACAAGATGGCGAAAACTTCCGCGCGGCTTGGCGGAAATCCAAAATCGGAAGAGGGCAATCCGGAGCAATCGAGGTTTGAAGGGAGTATTGGCGCGGACGATTTGCTCCGCTTGAGGCGGCTTTCCTATGTCGCCTCGCTCATGGACATGGCCGTGGGTATCCCATTGACGCGCCTGCGCATAGGCGCGGTCGCCGTGCGAGGCTTAGTCGCGTTTGTAGGTGACGCCGCTGGCACGCTCGTGAAACTTTACCTGGTCAACGAGGCTCGTCGTCCGATCGTTCATGGCTCGAACGTCCTTTATCGAGCCGTGATCCATCAAGACGCGCGGCCCGGCAATGCTTTCGTCAACCCCAGTCAAGATGAAGTTTCGCCACCTCGCGAGTTTGTACTGACAAGCACATGATATCCAACGGGCGTGGGAATGACATGAATGGCGGATGAACAAAGACCGGGGAATGACGTTTACCTATCGCAAAGGAAATCGTCATGTTTCAATCCGTATCCGTCGAGTTCTTAAGTTCACGCGCGTCCCTCACGGATCAATCGTCAAGGCTATCTTCCGCCCTAGCCTACGCGTCGGAATTGGCGGACGCTCACATCACGGTTACAGATGACTGTGGGATAATCGTACTTGAAGGTTATGCCCCCACGGGTGCCCTTGCTCGAATCTCGGAGATCGCATCCGCCATCGTGGGCTTAAGGGTATGCAATCTCATTCGGCCCACCTAACCGTGGCTCTTCGCCTTCGAAGTGGCGATGAAACAGGCTATTTAAGTGGTCACCTGAATCTAACGCCGGGCAGCAGGCCTCGAAGAGTTCTCCCGCAAAACCGAAAGCTTTGTTGACCCGACCCGGCATGCATCTTTTCGACAGCTCCAGCGTTTTCCAATCAACGGTGGTCGATCGGAGTGAGGAAATGAGCCGACGAGGTGTTGTGACAAAAGCAATTTTTCTGGCCGCCATCGGTATTTCCCTTATGATGGGCAAAAAGACCAAACCAGGCATGCAAGCGCTCCCGGTCGTTGCTGATCTCCATGGGCGCGACGCCAAGGTGCCAGAGGCAATTCCGATCAACGGAATAAAAGATGTCTTGTGGCGCGTTTTTCATCAGATCACGGAGGATAGGGTGACGCTAATCGCAGCCGGCGTCACATTCTACCTCCTGCTCGGTCTTTTTCCCGCGATCTCGGCGCTTGTAGCGCTTTATGGACTAGTTGCCGATCCCTCGACCATGGCGGATCATCTACGTCAGCTGGCGGGCGTTCTGCCGCCTGGAGCCTTTGATCTTATCGCGGAGCGGATCGGCACTTTAACGGCTAGCCGCAATTCGACTCTTGGAGTTACCTTTACTATTGGCTTGGCGGTTGCGCTGTGGAGCACTCACAGTGCCACGTTGGCGATTTTCGACGCAATGAACGTCGCCTATGATGAAGAGGAAAAGCGAGGGCTCATTCGGTTGAACCTCATTGGCCTCGCGTTCACGATCTGCGCGATGGCCTCGGCGACACTCATGGTTGGACTCGTCGCGATCATTCCCATACTTCTCTCCTATGTCTGGCTCGACCGGTTTGAGGAACAGATGGCATTGATTGTCCGCTGGCCGATCCTGTTCATGATTGTCGCGGTCGCCACAACCGCCATCTATCGTTTCGGCCCTAGTCGCCAACCGGCCCGACTTCGGTGGATCAGTTGGGGCTCCGTTCTGGTGACGGTATGCTGGTTCGCGATGTCGCTTGGCTTCTCATTTTATCTGACGCATTTCGCGAACTATGACGCAACCTATGGGACTTTGGGGGCGCTTATCGGTTTCCTGGTTTGGACCTGGCTGTCCATAGTCATTCTGATCATCGGGGGCGAGCTCAACGCGGAGCTTGAACACCAGACGGCCAGGGACACGACCACGGGGCCACCGTTGCCGATGGGAGAGCGCGGTGCCTACGTCGCGGACACATTGGGTGAAGCGATTGGCGGAAAGAGCGCCTGAGGGGATTGCTCTAGACAATCAGGCGAGGCCTTTAGTCTAGCCGTCCTCGGAGCGCTCAATGATCTCGTGGCGTCCCTTAGCCCCCCGGTTCGCATCGGCGTAAGCGGTTAAATGCTGATTCCCTGTCTGAAAAACTTAATCTCAACGGGCATCCCAGGGATAACTGGCCGACAAAGGGTTCAGGAGGCGCATCGCTTCATGACGCGCACCGAGCTTTCGTTCGGCCCGGCTCGGGCGAGATGCGAGAACCCAACGCCTTAATTCGCTGGATTCACGTTGCGTGATCCATATGTTCACTCTATGTTCCAAAAGTTAACGTAGGGTGGCACATGGGATTCGACGTCGCATTGAACCGAGACCGGAAACGATTGGCCGAGGCGAAGGTTCGCGACATGCCAACCGATCATCCTCTTCGACAGAGATATATCGACTGGATTCACGAGCTAGATCGCATCTTGGAATCTGATCAACCAGAATATGGCCCGAAACCCCTCACCGAGGAAGACACCGTCAGGTCCAGACGCCTCGCGGGGGTCGCTTCCGTTGACGGGTTTCGCTCGGATGGCGCTAGCAGCGGTCGGACGCCGATAGCGCCGGATCGATCGTGCGAGCCATCACCTATCCGTCCTTTTATTCGAAAATCAGGCCATGCCGGATCTGGTGCTAACCTGGAGCGTGATCGGCTTTTCAGGGAAAACCAGATGCTGCAACATTTGCTCGCCCGATACGTGTAGCCCTGTCGCCGATGAACCCTCCGTGGTCGGACCGCGCCAGGCGCTTAGTGCCGGGCTAGGCGCCATGAGCGACCGGTAGGTGGAGGTCTGGCAAGTAGTGTCCGCCATCGTCGGCGTCTTCGCCCAATCCCGGTTTCCCCGCTCGCAACGACCCGCGCTAGTGATCACCGCCGTCTCGCTCGCGAGCGCTGATCGATTTGCACTACCTGTCCATGATAACGAGCAATTCGTCAAGTTGGTCAAACTGCTCGGGCAACGCGACCGCGCTGCCCTCAAGTGCTTCGTCAAGCGCTTCGGGCGATGGATAGATTTCCTGGAAGGTTAGAAGCGTCTTCCCGCCGTTGTCCCCGAAGCTCACGGTCGTGACCGCGCCAGCTTCTCCTTCGTCATTGGTCCAAACAATGCGCTCATTTGGTGATACCTCCAGATATTTGCCATGAAAGGCCACCGTTTCCGACTGATCGGCGCTAAATTCGAGCCGATAGCCACCGCCGGTGCGGACGTCCATGTGACAAGATGCGAGCCGCACGCCTGTCGCCGACCTAGGGACCCACCAACGCTGGAAGATATTGGCCTGGCTCCACGCTCTATACACCTTATTCGGCGGCGCGTTGAAGGTTCGTTTCGCGACAAGCTCGCGGTCTCCCCTACGTTCGACCGGAGTCTGTATCTGGATGTCACCCGCATTTTCATCTTGCTTCATCTAGACCTCCTCGGCTTAAGGGACCATTCCTCTTATCGCCCATCCCATAAGACGTTCGGCCGCGCCGGCGTCCGACAGCGCTTCGAAAAAAAGTTCTTGATCGGCGGCCGTCGCGTTACACCGTCCAATTGTTTCCCACCGCCGGTCCGAGATAGGTGGAGCCGATCTCTCGTCTCATCATCTTTCGTTCAGCCGACGGCGGTCTCACATCCCGAACGAGAGCAACGCAATCGGCGCGCATGCGACGAAGTCCGTAAGCGCGAGAGAAGTTTAGGGCCTGAGCTCGACCGCCTGAAGGATCACCAGACGGGAAGCTAAACCCACTTTTTGGACGCCAAGATTACACTATCGCGCGCGTCGCGACATCCTCCTCCGACCGACGGCGCGCAAACCGCTTCATCTCACTATGTGCCGACGAGAAAGTTGGGTCGACCGTTTTTATCGATCCGGTATTACTGAGCTTCCGCCCCAGCCAGGACTGGATCTGACCGAAGCCACCGATCGATGTTGGCTCTCATCAGACCGCGGGAACAAAATCCTGCTCGTCCGGGTTCCTCGAACAACGCGGCATACGGTGAAAGCACGCTAAATGTCGCCTGGCAGGATCGATCAAGGAGAACAGAGATGGTGACGCGTGAACGGAACTTCCACGGACTTAAACCTGAGTCCGATCTTGAATCGCCCAACCACGCAAGCTTGGAAACGAAGGTGGCAAACGCCCTTTCAAAAGATGGGTCCCTTGATCCTTCCGACATCGTGGTTGTCGACATGAACGGCGAGATCACGTTGCGGGGCGCTGTGTCGAGTTTGGCCGAAGCGCAGCGGGCCACTGAAGTTGCCAGATCCATCGTGGGGGTTGGTTCCGTCATCAACGCCTTGGAGATCGTCGTGGGCAACGGGTAACCCGCGCGCTTGACGTGCTTTCCAATCGAGGCTTCCAATACACGCGGATCCTTCGACGATGGGCCGCGTTCCCATACGCTCTCAAACAAATCCAGCCGCCGAGCTTAGTCGTCCGTCATTCGCGCTTTTCGCTTGCCGAGGTCAGCAATCGTCGCGAACAACTCACGCGACTTTTGTCGTGGGAACAATCAGGCGGCTCCACTGTTTCATGGTCAATGTAGTTTGGAGGATGGAGAATGATCAAGATTACCAAGTACGCTTTTGCTGCGGCGATTATCGCGGCGGATTTAATGGTTGCCGTTTTGCCGGCCGCCGGCCAGGGTTTGGAACTGCGTGTCGGGCCTGGCGGCGTCGATGTACGCGATCGTGATCGATATCCTGACCGGTACCGCGACGGCTATGACAGAGGGCGCGGGTGCAGCCCCGACGAGGCTTTGGATGCCGCGCGTGACGAAGGGTTTCGACGCGCTCGAATCGCTAGCGCGAATTCCCGCAGGATTATAATCGAAGGTATGACGCGCCGCGGCCCTGACCGTATCGTGTTCGCCAACGCCCGAGGCTGCCCTGAAATTTGACTTTCGAGTGTTTGTTGGAGGGAAGCGCCGCGCGGTGCTTCCCGACCAGATGAAGCCGCGGGGGCGGCCCACTGACGGCAAAGGAACGCTTGCCTCCAAAGCTGGCGATCCGACGGCTTAGCCGCACCCTCCCAGTCGCGATAGTTGGAACTTATGTGGCCAACAGGTTAGCCAACCTCACGTCGACGGATAAAAAGTTTCACGGTTACCGGGTTAGCCGATATAGACGTCCTTTCGGCATTACGGAGCAGTTCATAGAAACCTGATGTTAGCTCTTGGATGTGTGCTTGCTGACCAAAAGGGTTGATAATTCGACAGCTCAAGCGACATTCACGAACAATGAAAAATTGCCGGATTGTTTAAGCCTGGGAGGTGCTTAGCAGACCCTTTAGACGGGTTGCGTAAGGCGCTTTGTTTCGCGTATTTCCGCAACTGGAAATATTGCACGGTGGTAAGCGCGCGGCCCGGGTTTAACGCGCGAGCCATCGAACCGCGATAAGGGTGTGGCACTTGCACACCCAGCGATGCCGCGTGCTTCACTTTCGAGCCCCGAGGGCGGCCGTTCAATTGGTCGCTTCACGGCATTCGCGCCTCAAAGCGGCTCTAGGATGACGCGGGGTGCTCGGATGTGGATGTGCCAGTAATGTCCGATAACTGGCTTTTGGCGATGGAAATCAAGTGATCGGTATCAAGCGAGTGGCCCTCTTTTACAAGGCGGACCAATAGAGTGGCAATCTGAAGGACCAACTTTCGATCACGCTCAACCCCAAGCTCCCGGCAGATAACCTTCAGCGCGCGGTTGATCATTGATACGTCAGACAACTCTTCCATCATTCCTTTTGCTTCCATCGCATGCCGCCTACTAGCCACTCATGGCTGGATAGCCTCGGTTCTCGAGCAGGGAATCGCGAGGCGCGACAAGTTCGCATTCAACAACCGTGATGTCCATGCGGTGGGATTGAAAGCGAATGTAATGATATCGCCGATGCTCGGCATGGGAGACGGTCAAACCACGGCGTGGCGTGTCTGGGAGATGAAGAATGGAGAGAGAAACTTGCCGCGAAGCTCGAATTTCCAGGATGGTACCATGATACGGAGGCGACTCCGAGCTCGCCCCCGATCCCTACAGTCCGCGTACCTGCGAATGCCTGAGAGAAGCCGGTGATTGTAGAATGGTTTTCGCGCCAACCCCCAGTCCTAGATAACGGAAACGCGTTCCGCTTTCGATTTTCCGGTCTTCCGATCCTGACCGTCTTCGTATTCGACCTTCTCGCCTTGGCCGAGTGAGCCTCCGCGAACAAGCGCGGAAACATGGACAAAAACGTCCGCGCCGCCATTGTCGGGCGTGATGAAGCCGAAGCCCTTCTCATCGTTGAAGAACTTAACCGTGCCTGTTGGCATCATATTACCCTATAGTTTCACCCAGTTGAACCGTAGCGCGAGATGCAGCCACATCGATACATCATGCGCACCTGAAATCAACCCGCGCTCAAGCCATGAGGAAGAGCCGCCGACACCTTCCGTGAACCTGAGGGTTCATCGAGGAGGTCGGTTGCCGGTCCACGGGTCGCTCGACCAAGTCTGGATGTCGTTTGGATCAATCCGCATGGCGACATGCGTGGGCGCGTTCAGCGAATCATTGTCAACAAGTTGTAAACCACATGGGGTGTATACTGTCCCAGACTAAGTACTGTCGCGAATGGTTATATAGTTCTCAAGGATTGATACGATGGCTGACGAAACCAACATTGCTCCCGCGGCCGAGATTGCATCCGTAGATGCACCCGCCAAGGCCAAGGAAAAGAAGACCCGCGCGCCCCGCAAACCAAAGTCCGCCCCGGAAGCGGTCTCTGGCTCGTCGGTGAGCGCCCCAGTCAAAAAGACCCGCGCGCCCCGCAAGAGCAGTGCTCCCGCGAGCGAGACGGTTGTTGCCGCGCCGGCGGTCAAGACGCCGGCTTCCGCGAAAAAGGCAACCCCAGTCGCGAAGAACCAGCCGGCCAAGCGCGCGCCGCGCGGAACGGCGGCCGCGACCTCCAACACCGATGGCTTTTCGGAACTGCTGAAGCTGGAGGAAGAAAACCAAAAGCTGCGTAAGTCCCTGTCGGACAAACTGCGCGCCGAGAACGCCGATCTTCGTAAAAAGCTCGGTATGTCCTGATAGCAAGCACCCTGGGTTCAACAATCAGTTCACCCACATCTAAAGACCGGGCTTGCATTGCAAGTCCGGTCGTTGGATTAGTACAATGACCCCGACGATAACGAGTCGGGGAGTATTATCCATGCGATCGCCATGGCAGGTATTGAAAGGCTTTGCCTCGCGCGGCAAGGCGGACGGATCCCCCGGGCATCCCGACAAAGCCGAGGACAATGGTGCTCAGGCACCTGAGAAGGCACAGCCCCGTGAGAGTAAGCCTCGGACGAATCTGACCGACCCGAGAAGCGCCGATACCAACACGGTTTCGATCCGTGTCAATATCGCGGCGGAAGAACCACAAGCGCCATTGGAGGAGCGGCACGCGACGGACGACGGCCCCCGCATCCGGCCTTTGCAAACCGAAGTCTCGTCCAAGCACGAAGAAGAGCCGATGCCTCGCCCTGTCGAGGTCAAGGCATCGTCGACGCCACTCGCGCCGAACCCTTCGCGCGCCGCCGGCCACTTGGACAACAAGGCGCCCGAGAAGCGGACAGCCCATTCAGGAAAAAAACCCAACAAGGTCGCTTCGGTTTCCCATGACGCCAGCCGTTCCGATGAAGTCGCCGTTGTTGATCAAGCCATCGCGCTCGATACGGAAATACACGCGCTTCGGGAGCGTTTGGCGGAAAAGCTGCATGCACAGAACACTCATATGCGCCTACTTCTCGAACGATACGATCGCTGACTTGTCAATGGCCTCTGCCTCTGGGTTGATCCGAGGAAATACACGCTCAAGCGGCGGGGCCGATCGCGTGGTCCGGCTGTACTCTGTTTGAAGCTTTCCGTGCGGAACCTCGCGCGTTTCCACGTCGGTTAAAGCTGGCGGGGCTCGCCGTTCGCCGATAGCGCCTTATCGGCACGTGTCGACGGTCGGGAGGCAACGTCGCTTTCACCCGACGCCATCGAGTACGGTTCGGCCAAGCATTGCGTCCGCTACTTGGCCCCTCTCCTCGAGCGAAAATGGATGAGGGGGTTTGGTCGGATGGAACCTAGCCAATCAGCCATCCACGACAGATCATCAAGATCGCGACGGCGGCGGCGGCAACCACGTAGTCACGACACCGGCCTGTCCGCTTGCCCTTTCGATGATGCTCCGCACTTGTTCCCTGATGATCGAGCAAAGGCTCCTCCACCCTGTGCGGTTGAGTCTCGGGAGGCCCCGTTCCAGGTGTGGGAAAAAAGGAGCCCCGCGCGATGGCGGGGCAATGGCGCTGATCTAGAGTGCGACTTTAACGCGGCAGGACGACGTAGGTTCCATGGTCCTGGAAAATAAAGCCGGAGTGTGCCACGAAAAAAACCTGCGTAACCCCGAGTCGGGACCGTCTGAAGTGAAACACTTCCGTCCGCGCGAACCATGATTACCGCCACGCCATGTCTTCAAATGTTGTGGCCTGGCATCCAAGTCATAGCCGATCATGCCCTCAAATGATCGCCCGCCATGAGCTTCATGCTCACGGCGGGCATTTGCTGGGCCGGCGTTCATGTCAACGCCACGTAAACGAAAAGCCGATCCAGCGGCAACCACGCTACAGAGGCGTAAGTCAGTTGGGCTTACCCCTTTCGGGCAGGGCCCCGTTCCGTTCAGCAGATGTTCGTGTCCTGTCTGTCACACCCTCCAAGACTGAGCGCTATCTGTGGACCAGGGAGGAGGGGACGCGCTTCTCCGCTGCTCACCACAAGAGAATAACCAGATCCCTGAGGACCGGAACCCAGGCGTTTGGTCTTCATGGAAGAGTAGAACGGAGGGCCAATCGGCGTTGAGGGACCTCGTGCCCTCCACTTGCCAAGGTACACTGGAGACCAGCTCGTCGGATAAAAACCTGCCGCCGCGAAATATGTTCCAGGCCGCCTGGTGAGCGGTAAACGCCGCCGCAAGCCTGGACCATTCTAGACAGTCGCCATTGAACATGGAGCGCGGATTGACCTGGCGTCAGCCGAGCTTGGTCAGCTCGTGAGGGTCGGCTCCCATGCCGTTGCCTATTTCCATTCGCTGTCGCGAAACGGCTGGCTTCGGCGCGTATTCGCGTGTCCGGTCCGCCATGATTTCGCGGCGGGACACTCCCGCGGCCCCATCGCGAGGTGGAACCAAAAAGACAACTGCCTCGCAAGCGAAGGGCGATGACGGTCGTGAGATCGCAGAACGCCTACCACGAAGCCCGCCCCCCGCGAATCTCGTCGTCCACCAGGTGTTTGGCTGTACCGGCATTTCTTCACACCAGGGGGACTGGTCCGCTTCAATGAGCCGTGACCTCCGGGAGAGAGAGTTCCAGGACCAGCGACGCGAATGCCATTTCCTCAACGTCACGCAGCCTATCCTGTATGTTTTCAGGACCAGCAATCATGGACGCGATGGTGATCGCCTTTTCGCGATCGCCGTAATCGGTGACATACCCCTCCAGCAGAATTCTCCTGCCGATCATGCTGACCGAGATAAACCCGCTGTCACCGCCCAGCTCAGCGGACATCGCGGTCTTTACCGTGGTCAGCTGCTCGTGGGCAAGGAATTCCGGTTCAAACGACATGACTTTCCTCCTTTGTGATGGGATGGAAATACCCGAAACCCTGTTTTGTTCAGCTCCTGGGACCAAGGTCCTAGATGCTTGCCTGGATGGCATCGCGAGAGCGCGCTCTTGCGGTGTGACCTTACGGCAGACGGCGCTCATTGGTGCCAGGAGATTAGCGCGATTACTCATTGGCAGCGTCATCCTCCGCGGCGTGGATAGGGGGCCCGATCGTGCCTCGCGTGGCGTCTGGTCGTCACACAGGGCCTAGACAAACGCGAATGGCGGCGATTGAACCAACACTGCCTCGGCCATGTCTTGGATTGCGTTACTAGGGATCGTCTACCTTGCGTCCATCGCCAACATGGCTGGAGTGAATTCTTGCAAGTTATCATGCGGCCTGGCCGCTCCCTCTAAAACCAATGGTACACATCCGGGGGCCCGACCAAACGAAAGGCGGCGTCATGGTTCGCCCGTATGGACCTAAGTCCCAGCCGTGGAACAGAAGAGCTTCCGGCGCGCTTACGAGGTATCAACCCGTGGCTTTTCAAAAGAAGAGCTTGAAGGAGTGTCGCCATGAAATTCGGTTCAGATAGCTTCAGTCACGAAGACTGCTGTTCACAGGGTCATAGCTCGGCGTCAACAATCGCGACCATTCAGGCCGCGCTCGCGGCGGACCCCATGTTCGACGGGAGCGCGATCACGATCAACATGATCGGTCCCGTAGCGGTTCTGGAGGGCTTCATCTCTAACGCTCAACATCGCGACAAGGCTATATCGATCGCCGCCATGATCGTGGGTTTCGAGAACGTGCACGACCGGATGTTGAACCGCGTTCCCGCGCGATAACACGACGGTTTAGGCCGCGTCGGACCAAGGTCCGGCGGACCCCGGACTGAGGTCCCAGGCGTGGAACGCGGGCTCTTGATGAGGGTTTGGCCTCCCAGCGGAATGGTCCGCTGGCAAGGAGGAAAGTTCATGAACATCAGAGCAGCAGCAATCGCGGCCGCCGTGCTAATCACCTCGAGCGCGGCATTGGCGCAATCGGCCATGCCGTCGGAAAAGGTCATCACTTTTGTTCAAAAGGCGCCGGCTCCCAAGGAACGTGTGGTCGTCAAGGAAAAGATCGTCGTGGGCCGGGCCCTTCCCGAAACGGTCGTCGTGACCCCGATCCCCGATGAAACTGGCTACGCCTACGCAATCGTCAACGACGAGCGCGTTATCGTCGAGCCTTCCACCCGCAAGGTCATCCAGGTCATCCAGTAGCGGCTTCAAGTCGTGATGGTCTAGGCGGCGCCGGCCGTCCATCACTCAACGCGGGCCGCGTCGCGAAATTTTGACGCGGGCCGCCTTCGTTTCAGTATTTGGAGGATATCATGAAGCACTTGCATCTCACAACCGTCATCGCCACGCTCTCGCTAAGCGTCGCGCCGCTCGCGGTCGCCCCGGCGACAGCCCAGACCGCCACGAAAACACGGTCTGACGCTCAAACCGCGGCGCAGTCTGGATCAAGTTCAACGGGCGCTGGCTCGGCGCCCCAATCCGATCAATCGGCGTCTGGTTCCAGTGCACCCGTCACCGACTGCTCGCCTGGCGCGTCCGGATGTCCGCGCTCGAAGGCGGCAACTCCGCCCGCGAGCGGCGAGGAGGGTGATGCGCAAGAGAGCGCCAGCCAGCAGACGGGTGAGGGAAGCGGGTCCGGAAAACTACCCGCCGACATGAAGAAGAAGCCTGAGCCGCGGGATGCCTCCGGTGGCACGACAACGGAGCAGAAGTCCGAGTCGAGTGGTGGCGATACGACCGCGGGGTCGAGGAACGGTGCAGCCCAGGGCTCCGACACTTCCGGCACGAGCGTCCAGAACGACCCCTCGAAGCAATCCGCCGATGAGAATTCGTCGACTAACAAGAACTCTTCCGAGACGAAGGTCAACAACAACACGACGACCAGCAACTCGGCGACCAACACCAAAGCCAACGTCAATGTAACGGTCGAACAGCGAACTGAGATCCGACAGGTCATCCAGGAAGTCCACGTCGCCCCGGTTAAGGAAGTCGACTTCTCGGTGTCCGTTGGCACCGCGATTCCCAAGAGGGTTCACCTTGAACGGTTGCCGCCGCGGATCGTGAAGATCGTACCGGCGTACGAAGGTTACCGCTTCTTCCTCCTTGCGGATGGTCGGATCGTGATCGTCGATCCAGACGCGCTGACGATCGTCTACATCATCGAGAACTAGCACGCGGACCCGGCGGCGTCATGCGCCGCCGGGGGCGCTGGAGGAACGTCATGATCCATCAAGAAGAGAAGTGCTCGGGAACTGGTTTCCCGCTCGTCGTTATTCTCATGGCCATCGCCGCTATATGCGGAGTTCTGATAATGACGCCGGAACATCCGTCGCCCGCTCGCGTGTTCGTGCCTGTTTCCAGCAGTTCTCCGTGAGGCTCCTGGCCCTCGGGGGCTCACACCCAACTTTCGCGAACCAAGCGCTCCCCGCGTTCGAGCACCAAGGGAAATTGGAAAGCGACGGGCCGTGCTGTTGGTCCCTTGAGACCCTCCGCACCGATAAGGCTATGTTAAAGGTGTCGCATGGGATGACGGGTCGCTCGTGTTATCGTTGCCGGGAAACAGGATGTCCCTCGCGGAGGAGACCGAAACATCCACCTTACCATTAAAGTTGGCGGTTGACGGCGAACCTGGCAATGGCATCCGCGACATCTGGGCCGTCAAACAGCTGCTCGATGCGATGCTCAACGATGATGGTCTCGCTGCTTTCGCTCGTATCGGGCGCGTGATGGACGGAGGCGTGCGTAAAGGTTGCGTCTGAATTAAAGAAACTTGATCGACTTGCCTGATCGAGGTCCCCCCGGCGTTGCGCTCGCTAAGTGTCGTCCACGGGGACATACGGATCATGCCGCGGTCCTTTCGTCTCGCGTGGACGTATGTATGGGTGAAACGAGCGTGATGACCCCCATGCCAGCCTCTTCCGCCGCTCGGATGAACGCGGCCCTGGCATGCTCAGTGGTGCTTTCTCCGCTTATCGCATCAAGGCACTCCTTCACGGCGATCACATATTCCTCACCGTCATGTTCGTCCCAGTGGGTGAGCAGTGCGTTCGCGGCGTCGGGCAAAGTCCTTATCCTGATCGTTCGTTGGTGGACGACCAGGATTAAAGTTAAAAACGTCCGTGATCTGTAGCATTCCATGACACTTCTCCCCGGCAAGTGCTGCTACGCACGTCCGAAGCAAGAAGCGTACCAGTCAATCTTTCAAAAGCGCCACCGCTCGACCAGGTGCGAAACCCACCGGGCAACCGTTGCGATGGCTTTTACTAAGATCGCGTGCTATCCATTTGCCACGCGAGGGGAGTTCTCGTGAGACGAAAACTCGTGACGGTGGCGGTCGCGGCTCTCGCGCCCGTGGTGGCGATGTCGAGTTTAATCCCGATCTTCCATATCGCGGCCGTCATGCGGAACTGGCGCGACGGCAAGACGAGGGCGCGAACAAGGATGGCACCGACGACGAACTGCACGCCGTTGGCGCGACATTGGACGGCCTCCTAGACGGATTCGAAGCCTGGCGCCTCCAAGCTGAACGGATCAAGGAGGAACGCTCCCTCCTCATGCACGAGCTGGCCCACCGTGTGAAGAATGGCTTCGCGCTCGTCCAGGCAATCGCGCACCAGTCCTTTAGAAAGTCCGATCCCGGGAGCTACACGACCTTTGCTCAAAGATTGACCGCTCTTGCCGAAACCCATGATCTCATCCTTTCCGGGGAGGAGAAATCGACGACCGTGGAGGCCGTCCTAGAGGCGTCGTAGCGCGCGCATGCAACGGGCGAGGGCCGTATCAATCTTAATTGGCCCGACACCGTGCTTCCAGCTGACTTGTCACTTCCCCTCCAGGGCCGTATGAGGGACCAGCCCCTTGAGATAACGTCGATGAGGCGGGCGTGATCCTCCACCGGGATATCCCAAGAGTATCCGTTGGCTCCCACGCCGACGTTGTCTACTCAAACGTCGACCCGCCCAAATGTCGTTGCTGCCACCTCGCGGATCCGCTGGACCTGCGCGTGATCGCTCAAGTCCGCCTCGACGGCTACGGCATCAACCTGTCTGGCTGGAGACGCGACCGACATTGGAACGAAGGTTGGATCTGCACGCCTCCGAACGCTCTCCGTCTAGTCTCGACCACACCGGGGCACTGGCTTCCGCTAGGTGCGATACACGTTTCTCCCAATATGTGTCCGATTGATGCTCACTCTCGCGTTATCCTTGCTTGGCCAGGAACGGAACCGATGCTTGTGCCGGTTGCCACCAAGGCGCCACCTGATTCAGTCCGCCGTGTCCTGGCGCATCATCCGGTTCTGTCCGGGAAAATGCTGACGCGGCGGGGCGCCGCCGGATAATCTCGGTCACCTGATCGATCGGTGCGGGCCTGCCGAAAAGATAACCTTGACCAATATCGCAGCCTAGCTCCCGAAGTCTTTGGAGTTGCGTCTGCGTTTCGATGCCTTCCGCCGTAATCTTGACGCTCAGGCCAGTTCCCAGCGAAATGATCGCACGGACGAGCTTCTCTTGCTTCTCGTTGGTTTCGAACGTCGCCACGAAACTCTTGTCGATCTTGATTTTATCGAACTGGTAGTTGGACAGCTGCGAAAGACTCGAGAACCCGGTACCAAAGTCGTCCAGGGCGATTTTGATCCCGGCGGCTGTCAGGCCGCTGAGGACCTCGCGCGCCGTTTCCGTATCCTGGATCAGCGCGCTCTCCGTCACTTCAAGTTCGACGCGATGGGGAGAAAGGCCGACCTCTCTCATGACATTTAACAAACGCAGGCCGAGTAGCCGGTCACTCAATTGCACGGGCGAAATGTTGAATGAAAGTGTGATGTGCGACGGCCATGATAGGGCATCGCGACATGCCGTCTCGAACAGGTAGTCGGTGATCGGGATAATGAGGCCGGCGTCCTCGGCAACGGGTATGAAGTCACTGGGAGAAACGAACGCGCCCGATTCCGTCTCCCATCTGGCGAGCGCTTCGAAGCCGACGATCTCCTGCGTCTTCAAGTCAACGAGCGGCTGGTAATGGGGGCGAATCCGTCCATCGTTAAGCGCTTTCTTTAGCGCGGCCTCCATCTGTACACGCGCAACCAAGTCCTGCTGCATGGATGATGCGAACGTCCTCACGTTGTTTCGGCCGGCTTTCTTGGCGGCATACATGGCGCAGTCCGCATATTGCAGGGCGGTCTTGAATTCATCGCTGTCCTCGGGATAGAGCGCGAGCCCAACGCTGGCGCCCATGTCCACTGTCGCTCCGTTGGTAACGATGGGCTTGCTGACGATCTCGACGATATGTCGCGCGACGGCCACGAGATCCTGATCTCCCTGAATCTTGATGACAACAGCGAATTCGTCCCCTCCCACTCGATAGACGTCATTACCCGGGAAGATGGCGGATAACCGTTCAGCAACAATCTTTAATGCCTCATCGCCATGGGCATGTCCAAGAAGATCATTGATCTTCTTGAAGCCATCAAGATCGATACTGAATACCGCGTATTGATCTCTGACGGCACCAGGCGCGGGACGCGCGGAAAGAGCGCCGAACATCCGTCGATTTGGTAGATTGGTCAGCGGGTCGTGGCAGGCAATCCAGTCGACGTTCTTCTCCGCCGCGATCCGCCGCTCGATCTCACGCGCCAGGTCCTTCATTCTAATCAGGGAGTAAACAAGGCCAAGCGCGCCGGCTATGCTAATGGCCGTGAAGACTTCATCGAGATCGTATTGCTCATGAGATTGAAAGAAATGGTCAAGCGCTTCATGACCGTTGAAACGCAGGGCCAACCCGAAAACAACAAGAAATAGACCAGACCAAATGAGAAGCTCAAATTGGGCGCGGTTATACTTTATCAAGAGAATGGACTCCACCGGCGGTGCGCGGCTTCATGCCAAGATGATAGGCCTCATCGCCTCCTGAGAGAGGAGTAACAGTTGGATGTTATCAGGCGATTAAGGTGAATGTTAGCAAGATCCTGTTTTTCTTGCTTTATTTCGCCTGAACGTTGCGATTTACGAGGAATTGGCAAGATGGTTGTGTCGGCCGCTGTCCGTGGCCCGAGAGGGCGCGACCCGAACAGCATCCGGGTAATTCCTGTTATCGAGATGCCGACATTGAACGCGAGTCCACCATGAGGCAACTGCCGAGGTAAGCGGGGCATGACCCGTGAAAGGCGATCAGATCCAAGGATCGATCCAGCGACCGATGACTTCCCAAACGCAAATATTCGTAATGACTTGGAGTGGTAAGGTAGGAGCATTCGCAGCGATTTGAACGCATGCGCAAGCTCCGGGCAAGATTGGGCTCGCAGAAGTCTGGCGGGTTGCAACGCTCCAAGAGGCGTCGGCCATGATCATGAGGATCTGATGAATTGTGATGTTGAAGCGATGATGGATTGGCAGCAACGCGGAATCAATGCGAGAGTACTAGGCGTTTCCGAGTGTGAAAATCCTGTGCTTCCCCACCTTGAAAACGCCTGCTCGCGGAAGGAAGTAGAAGGCTGGAGGCTGAGAGCGGAGGCTTGGTTTTTCGGCTGGCGGATTGAGGACGCGTCGCGGGTGTAGCTCGCGGCATGGAAAACCCCTCAGTGAGCTCAAGCCGCGAGCCCTTTCGAGGCCGGTCCCAGCATCGACACGAAGCCGCCCCAAAGGCGCGCCCATTCGGCCGCGGCTTTCATTGACGTCACCTCTTCCCGGCCTGGCGCGCCGATTCCTTCGGTGGATCGAGAAACGCGACGTAGCCTAAAAGAGTGAGTTCGCTTTCGTCTGCTAGACCGTAATCCTGTTTCTTCCCGTCGAACACCTTGAACGCGACCGCGACAGCCCGAAATCCGTCCGCGTTCAGCAGCTCGGTCTCAGCCTTGGCGGTGGCTCGGATCCAGGCCCCCGGTCTCGCCATCCAGCGCATACCGTGCGCAGACGGCGAAGATCTCTTCCACCGCCCCCTTGCAAATTAGCACATGGCGGCCGCCGGGGCGGCGACAACAACCGACATTCGGCGCCGCGAGAAGTCGAACGGCATCTCGTCGACCTTGGCGTATTCCTCGGTTCCAAGTCCGCCGTGGAGGTGAACATGGTTAAGGACGGCCTCGTCCAGCAAGTTCCGCAGACCCGACTGGAAATGACTGTTGAGGAAGGTATATCGCAAAACGTCGTCGGATTCCTTGCCAAGAATGTCGAGGTGCCGTTTAAGGATGATCCGGTCCTGCGTCAGCGTACCGGTCTTTTCGATGCATAAGACGTCCATCGCCCCAATATTCTGGATGACGTTCAGCCGCTTCATGATGACCTTCTGCTTCGACATTGCCACCGCGCTCTTGGCGAGGTTGACGGTAACGATCATGGGAAGCATTTCGGGGGTCAGCCCGACCGCGACGGCAACAGCGAAAAGCAGAGCCTCCAGCCAATCATGCTTGGTAAGGCCGTTGATAAGGAGGACTGCCGGCCCCATCACCAGAATGAAGCTTATCATCATCCAAGTGAACCGCGCCACGCCTCGATCGAACGCGGTCGGCACCTGTTTGCCGGCCAAATCTTACGCAAGCTGACCAAGGAAAGTTCCCGCGCCGGTTCGAACGATAACACCGGTGCCATACCCCGAAACAACATTGGCTCCCATGAAGCAGAGACTGGATATGTCGAATGGGTCCGCTCGGACGGCCGATCCGGCGTCTGAAAACTTCTCCGCCCGAGAGTTCTTCGCCGTCGCGCGCGAGGCCAACATTCGCACTGTCTCGACCCCTTACCGGCTTGAAAATGCCAATGAAGCGCTGACGGAGCTACGAGCCGGCCAAGTCCACGGAGCAGCCGTGCTCACCATGGCCTGAACGCTGGCGGGCTTCGAGGAACAATTTGTCCCCGGCCGCGCGATCCCGCCGCGTCGTCACCGGTATGGGCCTTGGCCCTCAAGCTTCTTCGTGATTTCGCAATAGACGACGCTCCGGTTCGACCCGGACCAGACCGACACATCCACATCGACGCCACGAGCACACTCCGTCGCCAGGCGAGCCATGTCGTGTTCTGATCGCAAGAGCAGTCGCCAGTTCATGAATGTTTCCATGTACCCGTCTACATCTGTCTCGGGTGAAAAGTTCGCGAACAAGAATGTCCCGCCAGGCTTGAGCATGGTGATGCATTTCTTAGCAAGCCTGATTGCGACAGGATCAGGCAGGTAGTCATACAGGCCTGCCGCATACACAAAGTCGAACATGCCAAGGGCGTGCTTCCCAGCCAGCAACGATTTCACCGAGCCGTTCACCGCCTCGACAACGGTGCGAGTGAAGTCGCGAGCCACGAGGCCGACGCTGAGAGGATCTTGATCCAGGGCGACCCACCGCGCGACACGTTTCGCTGCGATAGCCTTGGATAGCGACGCTTCGCGAAGATGCCCCGACGCGATGGCAAGCACGTCAATCGGGCTAGCTCCGGCCCCAGCAAACTCGTCGACACGACGGGCAAGAATGTCCCGACGTTCTCTCACCGCGACGGACGACGATGCATTGACGGTGTAGTTATATATCCCTCGTCCCAATTTGCTCGCCGATGCGATGTCTGCCTGCACCTCAGGGCTCCCATAGATGAAATCCAGGAGATGCGCATCACCAGAATAGCCGCGGGGTTTCGCGAATGACCAAGCCGTCAAGGGATCTTGAAGCAGGTACTCCGCGACGGGATGAGACTGAGCCATTGGAACAATCTCATCCCACACAGCTGGGTGAAGGGCGCGACGCATGTCGTGCAGCGAACGCGCCAGTCGCGCGACAGTCATGGACGGCTCAACGCCGGATACGAACTGTTGGATAGCTAGTTGGAGAATGAGTGCGAGCTCGGCTTCCGCCGAGGACAGGCCCGTGAGATCTGGAGCTTCAACCCCAATGGCCGCTTGACGGATTGCATTGGGAAGGACGAGGCTCTCCCCGTCCAGGAAAATGCTCTGTGCCATTACGAGACCCCATTGGCGATACGTTAATCATAATCAACCATGGAGAATAAGGCGACTAGAATCCGCGCGGTATAAGGGTAATTCTACTGTTGCGGGTATAAAGTTCGCCCTCTAAAAGAGCGGAGTAATCGGGAGAGTTGTCGCGAGCTGCTCTAAGTAGCTTTTGGAGGGCGCCAAGGCATGATTTACTTTATACCGGATCCGCCCCGCTATGAACTGCGGGTGTTTGCATGAGTGCGACCTACGCGGATTTTCGATCTGATCCTTTAAACGAAAAACTTTCATTCGACGAGGCCCGCAATTCTCTTGAGATCGAGAATGATGCTGTTCGACGGCGTGGCACCCGGCGAGGTCTTTGGGTCGCGGTGGCGGTGTATGTTGCTTTCGCCTTGCCAGATCAGTGGCTCATCCCTGATGTCGCGCCCGTGACCATCGTTGCTCGATTCGCTGTCGCCGCGATCGCGCTACTTACCTTTGAAATCCTGCGCCTTGCGAAAGCGCGGACCCTCTGGCTTGACGTCACCTGCGCCGTGGCGCTCTTGGTGGGCTATATCGGCTGGCTCGCACCCGCGATAGGCACGAGCGACGCGGCCGCCATGTCGTACTACATGATATTCGGTGCCATCTTCATGATGGGCGCCAACCTATTCTTTAGCTTCCCATTTCGCCTTTCGGTTGCTACTTCCAGCGTCGTGCTGTGTGTATTTTTCGTCACGATTGAGGAATTCTTTCCATCGAGCACGACCTATAAGATCGCCTTCGGATTGTTCTACATTTCGTGTTTCGCCTTCACGTCGTTCGTCAATTGGAGCCTGAATTCGGAGAGGCGGAAGGTGCTACTAAGGGCGGCGGAGGCTCGCCACCAGCATTGGGAAGCGACCGAACGTGGAAAGGCCCTGCTTGAGCTTTCACATACTGACTATCTAACGGGCATAAACAACAGGCGAGCGCTGGATAGGCGCCTCGACGAATGTTGGACAGTGTGGAAGACCGAGGGTCGAGATTTTTCGGTCTTTCTCATCGATGTGGATTTCTTCAAACGGTTCAATGACCGTTATGGTCACCAGGAAGGAGACCGCTGCCTTACAGTCATCGCCAACGCTCTGAAAGTTGTCGTTGAGGCTTCTGGCGGCATGATCGGTAGATACGGCGGCGAGGAATTTATCGTAGTGCTCCCCATCGATAATTCGAAGACAGCAATGATCATCGCGGAAAGAATAAAGATGGAGGTCGAGTTTCTGGCCATCGCTCATGACGAGCGGCCGGATGATCGATCCATCGTTACAGTCAGTATCGGTGTGGCGTTCACGCGCCAGCAGTCCGTTGAAAAGGTCGAAAGGTTGGTACGTGAGGCCGATCTCGCCTTGTACAGTGCAAAGGCCAGCGGACGAAATTGCATAAGACATTTTGATCCAGCATTGCCTCTCCCCGACGACAGCGCTTGTAAGCTCATCCCGTTGCTGGCCGCCGCGATCGATCGCAAACTTGTCTCGCTCGTCTACCAGCCAATATTCGATGTAACCCACGAGAAGGCGAGGGCCGTGGAAGCCCTTATGCGCCTTAAGATGCCCGACGGAACGGCTGTCTCACCGAAAATCTTCATTCCGCTCGCGGAACGAACTGGCGCGATCTTGGAGCTTGGAAGGTGGGCCATCGAGACCGCGTGCCGGGATATCCTAATGACGGACCGGATGGCGACCGTCAGTGTCAACGTATCTCCGATACAGCTTCGTTCTCCGGGCTTTGCCGCCAGCGTCGCCGACATCCTCAGCAGCTGCGGTGTGAACGGGTCCCGGTTGGCCCTGGAAGTGACCGAGGGCCTGGATATGGATATGCAGCTGGAGGTCCTTAAATGCATATCCGATCTGCGGGCGCTTGACGTTGAGATCTGGCTCGATGACTTTGGATCCGGTTTCGCGGGACTGTCTTGGTTGAGGGCCATAGAGTTCCAAACAGTCAAGGTCGATAGAACGTTTCTTCAAGATTGCTCCACCCCACGCGGGTTGACCATGCTCCGGGACATGGTTGCCCTCATACGAAATCGAGGGAACACGATCCTAGTGGAAGGCGTGGAGACCGCGGCGCAGCTGTCGTTGCTGAAGGATCTTCATATCGACCGTGTTCAGGGGTTTCACATGGGCATGCCGGTCCCAGCTGAGCTGCTCAGCGCGGCTTGATTCGACTTCTTTTGCTGATTGGGTCTGTGGCCGAAGTCCTTGGCTTCCGACGTGTTGTCTATCATGTGGATCATGCCCCGTGGCGTGGTGCGGGTGGACGGTAGAACGCGAGCGTGCCCTTAGTGCGCCGTGGCGAGTGAGCGGCCTTGCGGGCGGTCATCTATATTCTTCGGTATGGTGGATTGCTGACACTCAACCAGATACGAAGGATACATCGATGACCAACGACATAATTGACCTACGAGAGCTTGTGGAGAAGACCCCGGACGCGGATATTCCGCGACATGATCGGTTTTGCCGCTGAGCGACCCGTCGCCACACACACCATCTCATGGGACACGATGGCTTCGAACTCTTGGCATCGACTAAGACGGATGTTTGGGCCTATAAACGACGGGAATATTGATCAGACGTCGAGCCAAGTGTTTCATAAATGGATTCAACTATTTTCGGTTGCCTGGAAAATGGCGGAGCGTGCGGAGCAGCACTTAGAGCCATCAACTGGCGGAACACGGGTTTGGGCACACCCGAGAAGTGGCCTTTAAGTCTGCGTACGGCGGTGCGGTTGATCTTGAATTCGGAGTTCCCGATGATGATCCACTGGGGGCCAGAGCTGATTACGTTCTACAACGACGCCTACGCTCCCAGCCTTGGCAACAAGCACCCTGGCAACCTTGGCAGGCCCGCCAAGGAGTGGTGGTCGGAGATGTGGGACGCGCTAGAGCCGATTTTCCAGCAGGTGCTGGGTGGTAAGCCCTTTTACGTCGAGAACGCCGCGTATCAGCCTGATCGTTACGGCGGACGCCAGACGGCATATTTCACTCACTGCCACAGCCCCTTGTGGGGCGACACCGGAGAAATCGAAGGCATTTTCCTTGTCGTGAAGGAAACGACGGGCCAGGTCATCGCGGAAGCTGCTTTGAAAAAGGCGAATGACGAGCTCCGGCTCCAAGTGGAGAAGGGGCTGGACGACCAGGACCGCATCTGGAGCCTGAGCATCGATCTGCTTGGGGTCGCGGACGCGGAGGGTGTATGGTTGAGCGTCAATCCCGCATGGACAAAGACACTTGGTTGGGAACCCTCGGACCTTCTCGGACGCACTTCCGAGTGGTTGGAGCACCCCGAAGATCGCCTAAGAACAAGCTCGGAAATAAACCGCCTGGCGAGCGGGACGTCGGTTCTCTCCTTTACCAATCGGCTTCTAAAGCGTGACGGAACGTACTGTCCCTTGTCATGGAATGCTGTCCCCTCCAAGGGTCTACTTTATTGCGTGGCCCGAGACTTGACGTCCGAAGTCGAGCAACGGTCTCTCCAGGAAACCCTGAACAGAGAGCTGGAAACGACCCAGGAAAAGCTATCGGAACAACTCGCCGCGGACGAAGTCCGGCGCGTCCTGCAACAGGAGATGTCGCACCGCCTCAAGAACGCCATGAGCGTTGTCCAGGCTATCGTCAGCCAGAGTGCTCGATCGGCCGGATCCACGGGCGAGGTAGTGACTGCTATCCGGTCACGGATACAAGCCCTGGCCAACGCCCAGGATATCCTCGTCCACGGTCCAGACACGGGAGCCGACATCGGTGTTGTCCTGCGGGGAGCCCTGCAACCCCATGCGGAGCTCAATCACAGCCGGATTTCATTGGAGGGACCGTTGGTGCCCATCTCACCCCAGCAGGGACTGGGCCTTGCTCTTCTCGTGCACGAATTGGCTACGAACGCCGCCAAGTATGGAAGCCTATCGGTACCCACGGGCCAGGTTCGTTTACGTTGGGCAGTGGAGCAGGGCCGCCTTCATCTTGTTTGGCAAGAAGTTGGCGGACCGAAGGTGGCCGCGCCCGAGCGCGACGGGTTCGGATCACGTCTTCTCACGCGCATTGTTCCGGGCTATTTCAGTGGCAAAGGGCGAGTTCAATACCCTCAAACCGGACTCATATTCGAGCTTCAAGGCGAATTGATTTGAAGCCACTTGCCTCCACTGCCTCGAGACGATCGTGCTCGGATGCCTTGCTTGCGCCCGGCTAAAACCAAGCGCTATGTCACCTACTCGATGAGGAAACGAAGGCAGCGCGGTGTACAAGGAGACCGGCAATCTCCTTGTTTTCCAGATCATGCTCGGTCACACACGAATGCACCGCCCAGATCGAGTGCTAATGACCATCGACAAAGGCCGATCGCCTCCCGCGCTGCGCAAGTGGTCACGCGCGTTAAAGCCCGTTGACATCTCTCGATCGCAACCGCCAAGGTTTAGATCGAGTGGGCCGTGATGACCGTCTGGGAAGGTGCTGGAAACGACGTTGGCCCTAGGTTGAGACCGGGCGTGCACAACGACCTCGTGCCCAGCACGGACCAAGCTACGCGCGGCGGCAAGGCCCAGGCCATCTGTCGAGCGCGTGATAAATATCCTCCCAGGACACTGCTCCCACGCGCTATCTGCTTGGATTGACGACCTCGGAGACTGGCTTGTCCGTACTCTCGCCTGGCTTTGCCAAAATGATATAGCCACCCGCGATCACGATCCCCGCCGCGAAGATTATCGCTACGAATGCGTACATGCGGTGGCGAGCCTTGTTGCCTGTGGACATGCGGTGAGTCACTCCTTATCACAATGCGAAAAGGAACGCGTAAACAGCGTCTTGGGTTCCCGAGCTCTAAAACTAAATTAACCAAGGATGGCTAGTGGTTCTTCTCCGCGCGGCTCGCTGTCCGTGTCATAAAGCGAGATCGAAACTCGACTATGTCGTTCGGACCTTGGAGCAATCTCGTGAGGCTCGAACGAACAGCGCGAGCTTGCCGCCACACGATCGTAAGGAACCCAAGGGACCAATGATAAAGGTTCCGGCCAAAAACCCTTTGCCCGGTTTGAACAAATTCCCCAAATGCTTGTTGAGGAGGGCCTTCTCACGCTTAGCATTTCCGATGCGATAGCGGTGACCTTCGACGATATTGGCGACCGTATAGAGGACTAGCGCTCCCAGGAAGCGGAGCGCACGGCCATGGCTATACTTTCCCCCACGGCGGAGCATGTTATCGTGACTGACCTGGCGGGGTTCGTGTCACACGCGAATGCCGCCGCCCTGGCATTATGCCGACGTGATCCTGTCGGTTCGAAGTTTGCGCCGTGTTCGAGCTCGAGTTCAAGGCTGCCACCGGATTGATGCAGAGCGACGATTTCATTTCGCTCGCGCTCTCCGGTCATTCCGTCCAAGGCGTCGAAGCATTCACCTTGAACGAGAGTAACTCGCAGCCGCTCCTGGTCAGCGCCGCTCCGTTTCGGGTTGCCGGAAATGAAACCAAGGGCGCGGTCTCGACGCTGGTCGATCTTTCCCGTCACAAGGAAGCCGAACGGCAGCAGTTCTTCCTCATGCGCGAGCTAGGCCACCGTGTGAAGAATAGACTTGCGCTGGTCGTTTCGATCTCCAACCGCACCGCGTCGACAGAGGACACGGGCGACGGCTTCAGGCGTGCGTTCGCCGGTCACATCCAGGCTCTCGCGGCGTCACACAATGTGCTTGCGGACCGCTCTTGGACATTCATCCGGCTGAGCGACTTGATGGTCGCCGAGTTGAAGCCCTTTGTTGAAAACTTTCGAACGCGGTCGCGATAAAGGGGGGGCCTCGGTATCCTCCCGCGGACGGCTGTTCCGTTGGGGCTGATTATCCACGAGCTCACCACGAACGCCGCGAAATATGGCGCCCTGTCGAATGACACTGGAACGGTGACCGTTGAACTCGGCTCGGAGCAGGGCTCTGGATCGCGCGTCATCAATTGGATTGAGCGGGGGCCTCGGGTGACGGAGCCAACACGAAACGGTTTTGGCGGCACGGTGATTGGGAGAAGCTCAAACTATTCCGTTCACGGTGGGGCAGAGACCATGTTCAATGAGAGCGCGCCGACATGCCGTATCGGGGTTCCTGACGAGGATGTGGTAGCTCCTGGTTGAGTGGAAATGCTCAGCATATCCTGCCCGGTGCGCGCACGTCGACTTCCAAGATACGGTACCCAGAATAGCCGATGCTTGGAGTAGCGAATGACAGCGCGTACCGTTGACGCAGCGCTGACGGACGCGATAGTGCTCCATGGACCGCCGAGGCCTTCCTATTGCCGCGCTAGCCAGCTTTGCACCAGCTTCGGTGGTGTTGACTTGAGCCGATGGCCACAAGAGGCGTCCGCACCAGAACCGCACGTCGATAGGCGCAGTACAAGGACTTTGCCGACAAACTCCTTGCGCGGATCGAAAGGAGCTGCCTTCAAGATAGCGGCACGAAAATCTCTTTCGAACGCTTGCCGAGCGGGAGCAGGTGACCCTTTCACGGTAACGACGGGCCCGCGCACCACGGCGCCACGGTCATCGATCACAAAGTAGCCTATACCGTCAACCTTCGCCGCTCTCGTATCCTCGCTCACCAACAAGTCGAGCTCGGCCGCGACGAGTGAGAAAGGCGCGACCTGAGTGATGGACTGGGCGCGCGCATCCACGCCCGTTAACAATAAAGCCGCGGCGCAAGTCGTCGCCGCTTGGATGAACGTCCGGGCTATTTGCCGCCTATTCGATCGTTGAAACATTTCCGGTCCATTTTTCCCGCCAGCGAGTTTTAGCGGACACAAACAGCCCCGCAATGAATGATCGTTGTCGTGGCATCGAGCCCCTTTGATTTCATCGGTTGGCGTGGCATTTTGGCAACCGAACAAGGCGGTCCTTGAAATTCCCGCCACGGTCGACATCCAAGCTGGCGACAAAGCAACCGCGCACGAGGATCGCACTTTGTCGGAAAGCCATCCAGTCCTCAATAAATGATCTTGTATCACGCATAAGCCGGGTCTCCGCTTCGTCGTTCACAACCTCAACCGCTGAGCAACTTTCAGATATTTTTCAAACCATCTCGCGCGCCAAACGTTGTCGTGGGCATCGACGTATCGATTGCATTCATACCAAAGGCCCGGATCGCATCAGTAAGAAAGATCGCGCATGTCCAGACTGACCGAGATGTCCAGCGATAACCGGGATGCGTTCGACACGAGTTCCGTTGCAGCCATTGACGCGACGCGACAACTTGTTATCGAAATCCACGCTGCCTTCATGTTAGCGCAGCTCCAGGTGACTTCGATCGTCATGGGATCGGTCAACGCTGGGTCGGTGGGCCCTGCTCAAGCGGTGGCGGGTATCCACGACTTATCCTCCGACATCGCCAAGCTAAGCCACGAGGCGCTCGAAGCGGTGAGAGTGTTCCGCGAACACGCCGCGACAGCACGGAAAACACGTGTCACTGGCAGCGAATCTTGAACACCGTTTCGCCTAATCAATCCTGGCAAGGCAATGGATGGCGCTCATCGCCATTTTCTAGAATCGGGGGCTTAAAAGAGCGAGCCAGTTTACCAAGGACCACCATGGCGGGGAACTTCCTTCGACCGCAATGACAACAGGATCGGCGACGCAGACACTGCGCTCGGATCTTGCGTCGATGGGTGGCTTCCATCGGGTTGTAAGCCGGCGACTACGGCACGCACTCACTGAGCGCTCGCGGCCACGGCACAAAATCCAAGGAGACTGGCCAAATTCGGGCCGCAAACGCCAACACACGGGCTCATCACCGCAGAAAGCGGCACGGATCGAGACCCTGGGCCGAGGCGCGGAGCAGACTCGCATTGGTACTAAGCCCGGCAAGACCGAGGTGGGCGGATGAGCACTCGATCAAGAGGGTTTTAACGAAATCCGCCCATGCAGCAATCGCGGGATTGAACTAGGGCGTAGACTCATAACGACCTGATCCAGATGCGGGTGGCGAGTAGTTTTACGGCCGCTAGGAAGTTTTGGGGG